>USET01000057.1 GCA_900553765.1 uncultured Mycoplasmatota bacterium | reverse complement strand
CGTTCCCGTTACATCCGATAACGCTAATCCCAATGTTCGTGTTCCTAAGTCTAGTCCCAAGTAGCGCATTATTTTTGTAATGATTTTCGTACCAAGTATTCTAAAATTTTAGAGCGGTCATATTTTGTAATACGACTGCGAGCTTCCTTATTACTTGTGATGAATCCAGGATCTCCACTCATCAAATAACCAACCATTTGATTGATAGCATTGTATCCTGTATCTTCTAAAATTTCATACACGTCTTTTAGTGTCTCCTCGATCATCGCATCCTTCAACTCGTTTGTTCCAAATACTTTCGTTTGGTCCATACCATCACCTACTTTATGAATACAATTACATTTTAACATGTTTCTTTTTTTTTTACAATCTTTTTCCCAACAAAAAATAGAATAATAATCTGTTCTTTTATGGTATAATAAAACACGAAAGGAGGACCTATGAATCTAATTCACATTTTTCTTGCAGAAGAAAAACAAAGACTCACTTATAATTTAAAAAAATACGAAGACGCGATACAAAATATTCATATGCAACATGCATATAAAAGAACAAGCCCTGTCGATATAGAAAACAACGTTCTTTTTTTCGATATCAACAGATTAACTCCCGAACTTAGAATGCAATACGAATGGTACGAACAAAAGAAAATAGAATGTCAAATAAAGCTACATATTTTTTACAATGTATTATTACAATACACACAATCAGAAACACGTAGTCAGCATCACTTTCCATTAGGAGAGAAAGCGAAACAAATTCTATCTTGCGATCAAATTTCACTTGATCCTGAAGAGATCGCACCTTTCAACGTTCAAGCCGGACCAGTTACTGCACGCTGTCCAAGAGAAATGTCTGTATCAGAGTATATATATTACTATCGTGAAGCATTTAAAAGTGCGCTTTGGCTCTGTATTGCGAATGAGGAATTCACAAAAGAAGAAGAGGAGGATATCATAAAAGAATCATGTACCTCGTTCTTCCGTTCTGAAGTTTTAAAAAAGGAAAAAGGACATCAAAAAAATATGCAATAATCTGCATATTTTTTGTTTACTCTTCTGTTAAAATTGCTTTAATTCTTCTAACTCCCGCACTGCTTGCTTCTTCTTTTTTAATCTTGAAATGTCCAAGTTCTTTCGTGTTTTCCACGTGTGGTCCACCACAAATTTCTAATGAGACATCTCCTATTTTATAGACTGTAACAGTATCGCCATACTTTTCGATAAATTGTGCTTCCGCATGCATATCGATTGCTTCTTGTTTCGTCGTTTCAAAATGAGTTACTGGAATCGCTTCACTAATCCATTCATTCACTAAATTTTCAACAGCTTCTCTTTGCTCAGGTGTAAGCTTACTATCATGAGAAAAATCAAAACGCATTCTCTCTGGTGTAATATTACTTCCCTTTTGATGAACGTGATCTCCTAACACTCTTTTTAAAGCTGCATTTAACAAGTGGGTAGCTGTATGATATTTAATATCCATTTCACTATTCCCAGAAAGCCCACCCTTAAATTTTTGAGCTGATCCCATACGAGATTTTTCTTGATGTTCTTTAAACTTTTGATGGAATCCTTCGATATCCACTGTTAAATTCTTTTCGTGCGCTAACTCTTCCGTTAGCTCAATTGGGAATCCATACGTATCATACAAATGGAATGCATTCACAGCATCGATCTTAGTTCCAGATAACTTTGATGTGATCTTTTCAAACTCTCTAAGTCCTTTTTCTAATGTACGATTAAATTTTTTCTTTTCCGTTGAAAGTACGTTACGAATGACTTCTTGATTGCGTTCTAGTTCAGGATAATATTCTTTATATTGATCGATAAAGATATTTGCAATCTCTACATCCCAATCGCTATTGATATCGATATCTAACTGTTTTGCATAACGAATTGTTCGACGAATCAAACGTCTCAAAATATATCCTTGATCTGTATTCGAAGGTTTGATTCCGGCATCATCTCCAGCGATAATCACGATTGCACGAATGTGATCTGCGATAATACGCATCGCTCTTTTTTTTGTTTCATCTTCGTAAGATGCATGAGCCACTTCTTCGATTTTTGCAATTGCTTCTTTAAATATTGATGTTTTATAGTTATCGTCAACACCTTCTAATACTGCTGTAATACGCTCTACTCCCATTCCTGTATCTACATTCTTCTTCGTAAGTGGAGTCACTGTACCATCTTCGTTTCCATTATACTGTGTAAAAACATTGTTCCAAATCTCTACCCAACGTTCATCTTTTGGATCGAAAACGACAGGAGCTTTCTCATCACTGCGCCAATAAAAAATCTCTGTATCTGGTCCACATGGACCTACTCCACCTCCGAGACTCCACCAGTTATCTTCTACTCCAAGAAACGCGATTCTTTCTTTTGGAATACCCAAACTCATCCAAATGTTTGCACTTTCTTCATCAGCAGGAACAACATCATTTCCTTTAAATACTGTAACCGCTAATTTTTCTACAGGAATATTTAACTTCGTCGTTAAAAATTCAAAACTCCATGAAATAGATTCTTTTTTGAAATAATCCCCTAACGACCAATTTCCTAGCATTTCGAAAAACGTATGATGTGTCGTATCTCCGATTGCATCTAAATCAGTTAAACGAAAACATTTTTGGAAATTTGTAAGTCTCGTCCCGAGTGGATGTGGTTGTCCCATTAAATATGGTACCAATGGTTGCATTCCTGCTGTATTAAATAAACACGTTGGATCATTCTCAGGAATGATTGGTGCACTATTTAATTTCTTATGTCCCTTTGACAAGAAAAAATCTATATATAAATCCTTAATCTTCATGTTCCACCTCTTCTACTAATTTTATTGCTTTTTCTCTCAACTCTTCCAATGTTCCATCATTTATGATCGTAGCATCGTATCCATCAAAGTTTACAAGGCCTTGCTCTGTAGCATGATGTTTCTGCTCTTCCGTTAAACCATCGTCATAGTTTGGTCGCACGATATGGATCACATAAGCATTGGGAAAACGATCTTTTACATATGTAACTTCGTCAGCAAACCGACCATCTGTAATCGTTAAAACATCATAATAGAAAGAAAACACTTGAATATCTTCTACCATGCGATGAGCAAAGAAATTAGAATCGATCTCTTTACGAATTACATCGGTTCCTAACTGTTGCAATACAGTGCGCGGTTTCGTTTCATCTCTCCCGTCCCAACCAGTTAACTGTTTGGCATAATCCTTAATATAATAGCTATATTGTAAAACCGTCGCTTTTTTTTCATACTTAGATTCGTAGTACTCTCGAATATAAGAACCTAGTGTATCCTTTCCCTGTCGTGCTGAACCACAAATAATAAAGATCCGTGGTGTGTGCTTTATTGCTTCTAACATATTACTCTTCCTCACTATTTAATATATTATATTTATCGTCGAAAAATTGAAAAAATGATTTCACCGCTGAAATAATCGGCGTGGAAACAACCATTCCGACAATTCCCCAGAAGTGACCGAAAATCAAAAGTCCCAACATGATCGTAACCGGATGTAATTTTGTCGTACGGCTCATGATCAACGGCTGTAAAAAATTTCCTTCCAAGAATTGAATAACGACAATGACGAGCAAAGTCAAAAGTCCGATCGTAGGACTCTGAGAGAATCCGACGATAACTGCTGGTGCTCCGCCTATATATGGTCCCGCATATGGAATGATATTGGTGATTCCACAGAACAGCCCAAACAATACAAAACCTTTTAATCCGACAATCCATAAAAAGAACGTCGTAATGATAAAGATGAAAGTACAGTCCAAAAGAGCACCTTGCACAAAATTTCTCATAGATTCATTCATGCGTGATAATAACTCCTTCGTATCTGATTGAATTCTAGGTGGAATAAATACCATCAACATATCGTGAACTCCATCGAAACTCACGAGTAAGTAAAATCCAATAATCAATCCAATGACAAAAATCCCAATACCTGAAAAAATAGATTGTACAACATCGATCGTTATGTTTGGAAGATCTTTCGTCAATCCAATTCCAAATTCATTGATCTGCGAAAAGATATCCTTTTTCATCGCAATCGCATCAAAATTTTCAATATGATCTAACTGATCAAAGACTCCATCTAACCATCCTTTAATGTTATCAAATATACTTGGCAACATGTTGACAAAATCGTTGATCTGTTGCGATAAAATCGGAATGATCGCGCCGATTACGATCGCGAGAGCCCCCAAAAATAACACATAGGTAATAAACGCTCCAAGGCCTCTATGAATTCCTTTTTGCTGTAGGAAACTGACAAACGGATGAAACAACCAAGCGATCAAGAGCCCTACAAATAAAGGTGATACAACCCCTAGAATCGTAAATAAAAACGACTTGACATTCCACTCCTTAAAAATCATGGTAATCGCATAAATACCAATAATTGCAATCAAAACGTAAGCGATCTTTAAAATATTTTTAGAAAGTCCTATGACTTCATTTAAACTTTTATAGTCCACTTCTTTTTCTTTGTTGCGTCTACCTAACATAAGTTTCACCTCATTCTTAGTATATCATTATACGCCTTTATTGTAAATAAAAAAACCATTGTTTTTCAATGGTGCAAAGTCTATATTTTCATCAATTTTCGACAATTGTTTTTCTTTTTTTCTGAAGATGTTTCTCACCAAACTTTTTCACTAAATCTTTTTGACACACAAGGTAACTCCCTTCATTCGAAGCAATTTCATACTGCATCCTCATTGCAACACGTAAAGATGCTTCATGATCACGTGGAATTTCCAATATCGTTTTTTGAACACCCTGCTCGTATAAAAGTCGCTCCATCTTTTCTATCATCCGATCGATATGTCCCCAACCGCGATATTCTGGTAAGAGACAATAAAGTAATTCTGCTTCTTTTGTGTTAGAAGAAAAACCGTAAGAGATCCAACCGATGTAATCATTCTCTTCTTTTACGTAGTAATTATGATAGTAATGGTTTGTCTTTTCAAATCGTTTCAAATAATTATAATCGTGCGAGAAACATTCAAAAATATTGCGAATATCTTCTACTTGTAATAATGACTGAATAAATTTTTTCTGCATTTTACTGTCTTCTTTAAACTTCCGAAATTTCATAAGATCACCTAGTGACGTATTATAACACAAATCTCTCTTTTATCAAGTAAAAAGAACTTATACACTCATAAGTTCTTCTTCTTTAACTTTTAATTTCTCATCAATGATCTTATTATAGCGATTAATCAACTCTTGAACATCCTCTTGACCATCTTTTTTGTCGTCTTCTGTCATATCATCCGCTTTTTTAATATCGTTATTTGCATCTTGTCTTGCATTACGAAGTGCGATACGAGCATCTTCAGCAATCTGCTTCGCTTGTTTTACATACTCTCTTCTCGTCTCCTCTGTCAATGCAGGAATATTTAAGATAATGACTTCTCCATTGTTGTTTGGCGTAAGTCCGATATTAGCTTCATAGATACCTTTTTCAATTGCATTTAAACAAGAGCGGTCAAATGGTTTAATAGAAAGTTGACGTGCTTCAGGTATAGAAATCGTCGCTAATTGTTGTAATGGAGTTGGAGTTCCATAATACTCTACCATCACGCTATGTAAAATGGCTGGATTAGCTCTACCTGCTCTAATATTAGTAAGACGTTTTTCCATGTTTTCAATCGCCTGTTGCATCGCTGTTTCTGCTTCTAATAAAATGTCATCTATCATAATTCATTCTCCTTTATCTCTACTCTTATTATACGAATAATTTATTTTAGTGTCAATTGTTTTTCTCGGACTTCCTGATACTCTGTTTCACACGGAATATTGGTAAGCATCAGCATCTCACAGTCTGATACATCCTCTCGAATAAGAGGATTAGAATATGGCTTAAATGCTTTTAAAATTTCATAAATATCTTGCATTCTTTTTTGATTGATTCCCAATGCATATACATCAAATAAATTTCTTAAAGCAGTTCTATATTCTACACTATAAAGCATCAAGTAATTTTGAATAATTCGTTTTTCTAATTGTATTTGATGACTCTCTAAAATTCCTTTCTCAGCATAGTTCACTGCGATTTTTCCATATTCATTTAACAAGCGATAAGCATCTGTTAAATTAGATGTCATCGATAATCCGTTTTGATGACGTATGTAAATATATACGTAGGTTGGAATATCTACTACTATTTTTGCATCCGCATATGCATATAAATTAAAAAGATGATCTTCTCCTTGTTGTAAATTAACAAAATAATGATCTTTTATTAATGTCTTTTTATAAAGGGCACACCACATTGGAATATTTTGAGATTGAAATGACTGTTTGCTTGGACCATCGAACTGTCTTCCAAAAAAGCCTA
>USET01000056.1 GCA_900553765.1 uncultured Mycoplasmatota bacterium | reverse complement strand
GTCGATCGGTGTTGGGTTTGGTGTCGTTGGTTGTGCAGGGGCTGTCGTTGTAGTTTGTTGTTCACCTGCAGCTGCAGTTAAATGTCCTAAATCTTCTTTTACTGCGATTCCAGTATAGGCGAGAGCTGCTTCCAAACCAGATTTTTCTTTTTGATCATTTCCGAGAGATTCGTCATCGTCTAATTCGATTAACTTCAATATTTCTTCAATTGTCGTATAACCATCGACAACTTTTTGTAATCCGTCCTGTAACATTGTCGTTACATCGGAACCATATACCATCTCTCTTAATTTTTCTTTTGATACGTTACTACTGATTGCATCTCGAATCTCTTGGTTGATAAGTAGTACTTCGTGAATAGAGATACGTCCCTTATAGCCAGAGCCACACTCTTCGCAACCTTCAGCAGTTTTTACTTCGTTGACTTCCAAGCCAAGCGCTTTTTTAAATAATTCTTTTTCATATTGATTTGTCGGCCTTGTCTTTTGACACTTCGTACAAAGACGACGTGCTAGTTTTTGTGAAATGATTCCTGTAAGGGAAGCTGATAGTAAGTATCGTTCTACATCCATGTCGAGCAAACGTTCAATTGTATTTAACGAGTTGTTGGTGTGAATTGTAGATAATACTAAGTGTCCAGTAATAGAAGCACGAACAGCAATCTGTGCAGTTTCGTTATCACGAATCTCTCCGATCATGATGATGTTCGGGTCTTGACGTAAGATAGAACGAAGAGCACTTGCGAAAGTTAATCCGATTTCGCTATTCGTTTGAACTTGGTTAATTCCTTCGATTTCCATTTCGACTGGATCCTCAACAGTGATGATGTTAACATCTTCACGATTGAGTCGATTTAAAATAGAATATACTGTCGTTGATTTTCCGGAACCAGTTGCTCCAGTAACTAATATGATTCCATTTGGAACGGCAATCATACGTAAAACTTTTTTCAAATTGTCTTGACTGAGACCTAACGTTTCAAGTCCAGCGATACTCATTGAATAGTCTAAGATACGGATAACGACTTTTTCTCCTTCTTTTGTTGGTAGGGCAGACACACGAAGATCCAGAGGCATATCTTGGATCGTCTGTTTAATTGCACCATCCTGTGGAAGTCTTGTTTCTGTAATATTCATACCTGCTAAAATTTTAACACGTGTGACTAAATTTTTCTGCATGACACTTGGAACCTCAGCATAATCGACTAAAGCACCATCGATTCGAATTCGGATTTGCATACCGTTTGTTCGAGGATCCATGTGAATATCACTAGCCCCTCTCTTGGCCGAATCTACTAATATATCGTTTAAGATTTCTGTAATAGGTATTTTGTTAAAGTCATATTTCTTAAGCACATTTTCAACCCCTTTTATCTTTTTGGACTAGCTTTTATCCTGATAATATTATATAATAGTTTTATGATAAATACAATAATAAAGGAGTCAGTTTATGAAAAAAAAGAATAACCTGGGGTTTTCGTTGATGGAAACATTGATCGTGTCAGTGTTTGTCACATCGTTATTAGTATTTTTATTTGTACAATTTCAAAAGGTGAACAGTAGTTACGAAACGACGTTTTCCTATAATACCGTAAATGCTTTGTATGGTGCACAAAGCATCAATCAATATATTCAACAAGATGGATATGATCAGCTTATAAATACTTATGAAGACAATGTCTTGGATGGTATTTATTATGTAGAGTTTTCTGACTGTTCTAGCGAATATTTTGTAGAGACTGCATATTGCCAGCAATTACTGCTTTCTCTCAACGTAGAACACGTATATTTTACGGGAAGTAACGTGACGAATTTTTTGAAAAATCTAGAATCTCATGACATGAGTGAGGAGACAAAAGAGTTCGTACGCTATATCAATACAGATAGTACTTCCGATGGATATCGCTTGATTGTCGAGTACGCAACTTTAAAATTAGGTGCAAATACTTTAATGTATCAATATTATTATACGGGGAATTATCAAACGTTTACAGTACCAGAATCTGGGCTTTATCGAATTGAAGCATGGGGAGCTGCCGGAGGTGGAGAACACGGAGGACACGGCGCCTATGCAGCAGGTTCTGTCTATTTAAATAAAGGAACAAAACTATATATTTACGTTGGTGGAAAGGGTGCTGATAGCATTCGAACGGATAGTTTCAACGGAGGAGCTGGAGGAAGTGGTTCTATGCGTGCTGATGGAGGTAATCGCGATCAAATGATCGGCGGAGCCGGAGGTGGTGCGAGCGACGTAAGACTATCTCTTGGTGACAATACATTTGCCTATGCGAGCAGAATTATCGTTGCTGCCGGAGGTGGTGGACAAGGTGCTTCTGGAAATGCTGGAGGAGCCGGAGGTGCTTTACAAGGATTGCCAACGAGCTCTTCTACAGCTTCGGATGTAACGAACGGAAGATCTGGTGTTGGAGCGGCCCAGACGAAAGGTGGAGCTGGAGGAATCGCTGCAGCTGCGTACGCTTCGAATGGACTCGCTGGGAAAGCTGGAACTTTAGGTGTTGGAGGTCGCCCAGTAGAGAGCGATGCAATTAAGAACGTCGCCGGTGGAGCCGGAGGCGGAGGCGGTGGCTACTACGGTGGTGGAGCCGGAGGTGCTGGAGCTTATGGAACTGGTGGAGGCGGAGCTGGAGGATCGTCTTTTATCTCTGGCTATGCCGGATGTAATTCGCTTGCTACAAACGGAACCCACACAGGATCTCCTGTTCATCTATCCGCTCTCGTATTTTCGAATGGAATTATGATTGCTGGAGATGAATCGATGCCAAATCCAAATAAAACAGGAACAGTTACAGGAAACGCAGGAAATGGGCAAGTCAATATTTCTTACGTTTCAACATTTTCTAAATAATGAGGAGGAATATAGATGGGATTATTTCATAGAAGAAAACAGAATTTAGATCAACGAGGATTTACTGTAGTAGAATTAGTTGTTTCGTTTGCACTTGCCATGATTGTCATCGTTTTCTTATTCCAAGTCCTCATTCAAGTGAAAGAACTATATGTTTCTGGTGTCATTAAAACAGAGTTACTAACAAAACAGACGAATATCACAAAGACGATAAGTGACGACTTAAGTAATAAAAAGATTCTTTATGCAACGAATTGTGGGGAATATTGTCTTAACTTTACATTTGAAGATAATACGACGAAGCAATTAAAGGTAGATAAGACAAACAAAGTAATTCGTTATGGAAATTATGCGACGAAATTAGCGGATGGCAGTAAAATAGGCGAAATGCACGTGACGACAGAGACACCTATGACAAGTCCGACTGCTGCCATGATGGGAAATAATTCGTTTATTCGAATCGACATACCTGTGACTCATCATTTATTTACAGGAGACAACTTTGGAATCAGACTTGTATATCAGTATAATAATCAAGAGACTGCTTTAAATAATATTGTTTTCGAAGGAAATGGACAAACAGAACATTTATATTTACGAGGGCTCGAAGAGATGGTGTTATACAATACGATAGCCTATCAAGAGCCGGGGTGGTTTGTCATCGACGAAAACGGAAATATGATTGAAAATGATAGCCGAGTAAGAACAAATTGTTCTGTCGGAAACACGGTAGGAGAAACTTATACGTGCGAATATTCTTTTTACAATAATGGGACATTAGTCAACAAAAGAACTCGCCGTGTTACAGTAGTGCCAGCAGAGACTGATTATCAATATACAGGTCAAGAACAGGTTTTTATTCCGCCAGTGAATGGAACCTATAAAGTTGAACTTTGGGGCGCACAAGGTGGAGGTTCCTATGGTGGAAATGGCGCATATACTAGTGGAACAATCAATTTAACACCATCTGAAACACTCTATGTGTATGTTGGAGAACATAAAGCGAGAGGTGATGTTGCAGTTGCTTTCAATGGAGGAGGATCTTCGATGCTAGAGAATTCTCATCCTGATGACATCAATCGATATAATAGTGGCGGCGGAGCAACTGATGTACGCCTCGTTGGAGGATCATGGAGTAATTTAAATGGATTGCAAAGTCGTATCATGGTCGCTGCCGGAGGTGGAGGCGGATATGAACTTGCCGCGAGTGAAACTACTGGAGGAGCCGGAGGTACGCTTACTGGAATTGACGGTAAAGTGATTGGAGCAAGTGATGTAACCGTAGCTAAAGGTGGAACTCAGACTGCTGGTGGAACTGGAGGAAGCGGTTCTTATGCGAAAGGAGATTCCGGGGCGTTTGGTCGCGGTGGAAATGGTGGCTCCAAATATTTGAGTGGCGGAGGCGGTGGCTACTACGGTGGTGGAGCTTCTGGAGTTGCTACCGACACTGCCGCAACTGGAGCCGGAGGATCTTCATTTATCTCTGGTTATACCGGATGTAACGCGATCGATAAAGATGGAAATCATACAGGAAAACCTCAACATTATTCAGGAAAAGTGTTTTCTAACGGAAAGATGGTTGCAGGAACCGGATCGATGCCAAGCTATAAAGGTGGAACAATGCCAGGAAATAGTGGGCATGGGTATGCGAGATTTACTTTACTCTCGATTGTAAGTTCTAACTAGATAAGCAAACTCCAATAATCGAACAAGAAATATACAAGAAAAGACGCGATAGATGCGTGTAGAAGCCGCGCAGTAAAAAATGGAAGATATTTGATCTTGGTATCACTTAAGATTCCGATCATTTGCATATGTACAGATAGTCCGCCAAACGATAATATCATAGCGGTAATCGTACTTTTGAATTTTAATGGAATGTCGAGCAAACTTACATATTTTAATCCCTGTGTCATCTCGATAAACCCGTTTAAAATGCTCTGGTGGTAGCTGTCGATGTTTAAGTTTTGATCGATCATTGTCGTAATTACTAAAAACATCGTTACGACACCGAGGATTAATAACAATGTTTGAATCGCATTTTGTAAAGAATTTGTAATGATTTTTCCAAAGCTGGAATGATTATGAATTCTTTTTTCGTGCATTTTTAAAATTGCCCGTTTCAGTGAGATCTTCGTATGATCTTTTTCACTAGGAGCATAATCGCGAAAAATTAGACCGATGATAATATTTGTACTGTAATGACAAAGAAGGATAAGAAGACCGATCTCCTTATTGTTTAAAAAAAGAAGTGCGACAGTTCCCATGATAAAAAGTGGATTTGAAAAGTGGGTGAAAGTGAGTACTTTAGAGGCCTCACTTTCCGAGATTGTTCCATTCAAGTAGAGTTCGCGTGTGTATTTGGCGTTTGAAGGAAATCCTGATATAATACTCATAATGAAGATAAAAGCGCACTCTCCTTTGATCCGAAAAAGTGATTGCATCAAAGGACGCATCAATTCTCCGATAAGTTCGATAAATCCATATTGAGTTAGGATTTCCGATAAAACGAAAAATGGAAATAAGGACGGGAAGATGTTTTCTTGCCATATCTTAAAGGAAAAAGAAACGGATTCCATGATGTATTTAGATGATGTTAAAATCTCAATTCCGATAAAGATTAACACTGTCATTATGGCAATGCTCGTACAAACTTTTTTCATAATACCACCTGTTTTTCTATAAAATAAAGTAGGAAGGAGGATCCCTGTGATTAGTAAAGTATATGATAAAGTAAGACAAATCATCAAAGAAAATCGCATTTTCTTTATTACCCTAATCGTGACAACTGTTATTTGTTTCATACCTTTTCCATACTATATCAATGCCCCAGGAGGAGTAATCGATGTATCTGACAAAATCGAAATGAAAGGGAAAAAGGAGACGAGCGGGAGTTTAAATCTCGCCTATGTCAGTGAATACCGGGCGACGATACCGACACTTTTGTATGCGATGATTCATCCCGATTGGGATATTCTAAAAAAGGAAGAAGTATTATATGAGAACGAAACGATGGAGGATGCTTCTTTCCGTAATCATTTGTTGTTAGAGGAAGCAAATCAAAATGCGGTTATGGTAGCACTTTCTAGGGCGGGAAAATCAGTGGTGATCGAGGATACAAAATTATATGTTACCTACATTGATCCAAATGCAAATACGACTTTAAAAGTGCAAGATCAACTGTTGACGTTTGAAGGGAAAGAGATTCGTTCCAAGTCTGAGTTATTGAATACAATTAGTACTTATCAAGCTGGAGAGCAAGTAGATTTTACTGTGAAACGAAATGGAAAAGAAGCAGAAGTACAAGCAACCTTATATAAGGAAGATGAGCGTACCTTGGTAGGAATGATGGTTTCGGAGCAGAAGGAATTAGACCAAGGAGACATAGAGTTTCATTTTCGTTCGGACGAATCCGGACCGAGCGGAGGCTTCATGATGACACTTGCTCTATATCAAGCAATTTCTGGTGAAGATTTAACCCACGGATTAAAAATTGTTGGAACAGGGACGATCGATGAAAATGGAACGGTCGGTAGTATTGGTGGAGTAGAATACAAGTTGCAAGGCGCTGTGAAAGATAAAGCCGATCTTTTCTTTGTTCCCGCTGGAGAAAACTACGAAGAGGCAAAGAAAGTCAAAAAAGAACATAACTATGATATTAAATTAGTCAAAGTATCATCGATCGATCAAGCGATTGCGTATTTAAAAACATTGTCTTAAGACAATGTTTTTGTTTGCGAATTTTTCATAAATCAACTATACTATAATCAGTA
>USET01000055.1 GCA_900553765.1 uncultured Mycoplasmatota bacterium | reverse complement strand
CAAATGTAAGAACATAAACCACATTCGATACAACGATCCGCTTGTAGCTTCTGTAATTTCTTAATATCTCCTTTCGCTCGTGCAATGAGAACCGGACTCAACTTTGCAGGACAATGTTCTACACATTTGCCACAACGAATACAAGTCGTCGCTTCCAACTCTTTTTGCTTTGGAAGGACTAACACGCAATTTAAATTAGCACTTACAACCAAATCATCATCTGGCAAAGACTTTCCCATCATAGGCCCACCAGCCACAAAATAAAGATCTTCACCTTTATGATATCCACCGATCGTTTCGATCACATCGCTTACTTTCGTTCCTATTTTTACTTGGATGTTTTGTGGATCTTTCAACATTTCTCCCGTAAAGGTAACAACCCTCTCTGTAAGTGGTGCATGGTACTTCAATGCTTCATAAATCGCATACATCGTAGAAACATTGCTTACAATAATACCACGTTCTACAGAAGTCACCTGATAACTAACTCGTTTGAGTTGATATACAAGTCCCTTCTCCCATCCAGATGGATATCCATTTGAAACAGGAGCAATTTTGATTTTTAGATAGGTTCCAACAAAATTAGACAATAATTCGATCAATTCTGTATTTCCTTTTTTAACAGCAATCAAAGTTTCGTCGATGTGACATATCTCCATCACGGCATCGATTGCTTCCAAAATTTCTTCTACATGCTCTTTTAATAGGGCAAAATCAGCAGTAATATATGGTTCACATTCTACTGCGTTGATAATCAACGTATGAATCTTTTTATTCGTATTATATTTGACATACGTTGGAAATCCAGTACCACCCATTCCTACGATTCCCATCTCTTGCAAACGTTCTATAAATTCCTCTTTGGTAAACTTGGTTAAATCTTTTTTTACACCCAACCGACGTTCTGTTTTCTCTTTAAAATCATTTTCAATCACGACACACTTTACTTTTTTCCCATTCAGATAAGTATGTTCTTCAAAGCCTATCACAGTTCCGCTCACGCTAGAAGGAATTGGAATGCGTAAATTTCCTTTTCTTCTTCCGACAGACTGTCCTTTATATATATAATCTCCCTTTTTTACAAGACGTGTGATATTCTCGTCATCCTGATTGACAAGTGGGATATAAACATAATTTGGCCTTTGCGCAATCTTGATTTTTTTCTTCTCTGTTGCTTTTTTGAAACTAGGTATTTTCGTAAAAAACACGGCCACCCCTCCAATCTAATTTCATTATACATAGTTTTCAACCAAATGAAAAGAGACTCAATTACTTTTGTAGTCTCTATACATCTTTTTTACATCGACTTGGCGCATGTAAATACATTTTCTTTACAGTTTCAGTGACAGCTTTCGTATTCTTCTCCATCGTTTCATCATACAGTCCTAACTCTGAATTTACAAATTGTCCTAGAGGTGTTCCTCTCATCGGAGTTAATTCTACCAAAAGCGTTCCTGAAAGCATAGACTTAATTCTTGCATCCATCGTCGTATAGCTTGTATTAGATTTTACTTGGTATTTGGTTTCATCTGCATATACTTTTGCGAGCATCTGATTATAGTCAATTTCCACCGGTTCTAATTGATCTTTCCAAGGTGATACACCAATATCATCCAAATAGATAACTTGCCCACCACAAGCGTGATATATAATGCTTCCAACTACGTGATGAGAATGAATACAAGTATCATAAAAATGAAGTAACGCTCTATTTTCTTCCTCTAATTGAAAGTCTTCATTCTTTGTCGGACAACCATATGGACCCGGCTCCGTAAGACATAAAAGACGACGATGTCCTTCTCCAAATATCTTCCTACCCTCCAGTGTATCTTTCAAATATTTTGTAGGTGTTACATTGGAATTCAGATCCACTCCGTTTCCATTACTACTCCACGCAATCATAACTCCTTTGGGATAATGATAACGATCATCTAACCATTGCAAGTGCGCTTTTAACTTGGCGTGTTTTTCGTCGATCGCATCCCATGTAGCACGTGAAAACATATCCAAACATAACGATGTCTCTCCAGTATCATCAATTTTACAATTTCCATAATACGTCGTTGCTAAGAATTGTTCTGTTACTTCGCTTGTATTTCGCGGAATCAAAGCACGAATCGCACTCGTTACAATAATCGTTCCCTCTGGATTTAAAATTGGCAAGAAATGAAGCGTCACTTTCAAAGGATCTAAATCGATCGTCCCATTTGATAGTTGCTCCATAAAATGAATTAAAAAACAATTTCCAATCAATTCTGTCGCATGTGTTCCTGCCGTTAAAATAACATGGGCATTCCCAGTACCATAAGTATAGTGCAAAAGTGGATAGCCATATGTTGTATACCCAATCGGTTGCATTTTTCGAATAACTTTCGGATCTAATTGATCTAAATGCTGCAACATTTCTTCATAATCCAATATTTTTCCCATATGATCACCATGACTATTATATCATAAAGACATGAAAAAAAGGTCAAACCCTTAGACCTGACCTTTTTTCTATTTAATCATAAAACTGACACCTTTCTTTTCATTCTTTACGCTAATTTCATAATTACACAAGGCGAGAGTTTTTTTGACGATCGACAACCCTAACCCGAATTGCCCATTGATACCTTTTTTATAAGGGGTAAAGATATCATTTAAAATATTTGGATCGATATTAGGACCATCGTTATATAGTTGCAGTGTGTTTTTCTTTAACGTAATTTTAACCTCGTGTTCTGCATAGCGTATAAAATTTTGAAGCATATTGTCAATCACAGCTTCCCACATATCCTCACTTCCGCGATAGATTGTGTTCTTGTCTTTCAATTCTATTTTCCAAGAGAGCTGTGGTGCAATCACTTTGAACTTATCAACTGATTTTCGAATCACTTTCACAACATCAATATGCTCTTCTTTATAATTTTTTGAATCTTTGATATAGTTTAACTTATTCAAGTATAGTAAGGAGTGTACTTTGAGTTCTAATTTATCCACCTGCTGTTTAATGATTTCAAACCCATCGGCAGGCGCTTGTACCCCATCTTCTATCGCTTCGATATACGATTTTATGACTGTGAGAGGAGTTTTAAAATCATGCGATATGTTTTGGTACATTTGGTTTTTATATTCTTCTTCTTCTTTTAATTTTAAGTGCATATTGTCAATGGCGTTAGAAAGCGCCATCAATTCATCATCGTCACCATAACGATATCCGTCTTTATAATTATCATTTGATAAGTTATCTACTTTTTCCTTTAAATGCTCAATTTTTAACACTAGTCGTCTCGACCAAAAGATCAACAGTGCAGCAATTAAAAGAACTGTAATTAAGATGATAGGAAATATCGTATATAAGATATCTTTCTTCATTTGCAAAATATAACTATCATCAGTAATTGAAATCTTAGTTACATATTGATTATATGAGGTATTGTAATAATATGTAGCACCTAAGAATTTAAATTTTCCGTAATCTTTATCTATAAATCTTAAGACTTGCTCTGGATTAGCAGAGATCACTTTAGATAAATTGTCACTCGCAATAATTTCATTATCTCCCGTTACGTAGAGGTATGCAGCCGTACTATTAACCTGGCTACTATCGATCTCATAATCGATCAATTCCAAAGGTTGTTTTAAATATTGATAAATGTTGTTTTCATAAACCGGCATCAAAGTACGTGGGAGTAAAATACCGAGCGACATAAATATAATCATACATATAATAAACCCAATTGAAATCAATTGATGACTCAATGTTTGCTTTAGGTTCTTTGTAGGTTTCGAAGCTCTCATATAAGTCGATACCCAAATCCGTAGAGAGTATTAATGTGAAGATTCGGCATTTTCTTTCGTAAACGTCTGACTAGATCATCTACGACACGATCACTTCCAAAATAATCTTCGCCCCAAACATTTTTCAATATGTCATCTCGACTAAATGATTTATTTTTATGATTGATAAATAAAAGTAATAAATCAAACTCTAACGTTGTTAAATTAATCTCTTTTCCCTGCTGATATACCATTCGTTTCGATAAATTAATTTCGTAATCTTCATATGTGACTTTATCCGATGGATGATTATCGTAAACACGCTTCATCATGTTGTTCACACGTAACACGAGTTCTTTAGGAGAGTAAGGTTTGGTTACATAATCATCGCTTCCAAGCTCTAAGCCGATGATTTTATCTAGATCTTGATCACGTGCAGATGTGAATATAACTGGAACATCTTTCGACTCTTCCCTGATTTTTTTAATAATATCATATCCACTAATTTGATCACCCAACATAATGTCTAAAATCCATAAATGAACTTCATTTCCTATATAATTCATCGCGTCTTCTCCATTCAAGAAGTTAACCACTTCATAGCCTGCGCGGGTTAAATAGGATTTGATTAATTGATTTAAATTTTCTTCATCTTCTACTAAGCAAATCTTATACATAATAACACCTCGTTTAATAGTATATCACTATTCTATTTTCATTTCTACTCATTATCACCATCCCTTCTGTCGTGTTTAGGAGTGTATTTTTATATTTTCATTTTATTGTTGCTTCTGTCATGTTATTTTATTTTCACTGTTTTTTATCACCTCCGATACTTACATTCTAAAGAAAAATTATGGTAAGAATTTAAAAAGAATGTGGGAAATTGTGGAATCGCCCCACAAAAAAAGATTCAACCTAAATTGAACCTTACTTTTCAACCCATTTAGAAAGCACATCTGCAATAGAAGCATGAATGACTAAGTCCGCCAAATGGTCATACGGAGTTTCCGTTTGATTGATCAAAACCAAATGTTTCCCTTTGAAATAATGAACTAAACTTGCAGCCGGATAAACAGCCAAAGAAGTTCCACCAATGATAAACATATCACAATGTGAAATCGCTTGTATTGCCGCTTCAAACACATCGTTATCAAGTGGTTCTTCATACAAGACGACATCTGGTTTAATTCTACCACCGCAGGAACATTTAAAATCGCGATGTTTTTCTAAAATGACCTCTAAAGAATATTTCCTACCACAACTTTGACATGTATTTCTATGAATACTCCCATGGAGTTCTAAGACATTTTTACTTCCAGCTTTCTGATGTAACCCATCGATATTTTGCGTAACCACAGCTTTTAACTTTCCAATTTTTTCTAAGTGTGCTAATGCTTGGTGGGCTAAGTTTGGATCTGCTTTCGGATACACTAAGTGTTTTAAATAAAATTTTTGAAACTCTTCTGGATGTTCTTCGTAAAACGTGTGAGAAAGCATAATCTCTGCTGGAAACTCACGATTTTGATACAATCCTTTCGCACCACGAAAATCTGGGATCCCGCTTTCCGTCGATACTCCTGCTCCACCAAAGAAAACGATATTATCACATTTTTCTATCCATTCATCTAATTTTTCCATCCTATCACCTTTATATTAATATTGATATCATAAAGAGAAACAGATCTCTGTTTCCCTATAAACGATAATCAAACTCGTAGTCTAAAATTCGAACGTTGTCTCCATCTTGAGCACCAAGTTCTCTTAGTTTATCCTCTATTCCAAGTTTCTTTAACTGATTTGAAAAACGTAAGAACGCTTCTTCCGTATTGAGTCGAGACATGCGGAATAATTTTTCTACTTCATCTCCGCGAATCACCCAAGTTCCATTTTCATTTGTCACTGTAAATGGTTGTTCTTTCTTAAATTTATAAACAACGTGGCTTTCGAAACGTTCTTCTTCATAGAGAGGCTTTTTCGCAATCGTATCTAATTTATCCGCAAGTGCATCGACAACTTGTTGCAATCCTTTATTTTCTAGTGCAGAAATTTCATATACAGGAACATCCGTAACTTTCTTTTTAAATGCTTGCAAATGTTCTTTCGCCTCCGGAGCATCCATCTTATTTGCTACGACAATTTGTGGTTTCTTTATAAGAGATTCATTAAAGTTCTTTAACTCTTCATTGATCGTAACATAATCATCGTACGGATCTCTTCCCTCAAACCCACTCATATCGATGACGTGTGCAATCACTCGCGTTCTCTCGATATGTTTTAAAAATCGATCTCCAAGTCCTTCCCCTAAAGAAGCACCCTTGATGAGCCCTGGTAAATCGGCAACGACAAAGCTTCTTCCATCACTCGCACGAACAACTCCCAAATTGGGTCTCAACGTCGTAAAATGATATGCTGCAATCTTTGGTTTTGATGCAGAAATTTTTGAGATAATCGTCGATTTTCCAACGCTTGGTAATCCGACAAGTCCAACATCAGCAAGTAACTTTAATTCTACTTTTACTTGTTTTTCTTCTCCTGGTTCTCCATTTTCAGCAAAATTAGGAGCTGGATTTTGACGTGTCGCAAACGCTGTATTTCCTCTTCCACCACGTCCACCACGGGCAACGACTGCTCTTTCTCCATGCTTCGTTAAATCAGCTACAATTAAATTTGTATCAACATCTGTCACAACAGTACCAATTGGAACTTTTACAATTACGTCAGGGCTATTCTTCCCATGACAGTTTTTCCCTTGACCGTTCTCCCCTTTTGGAGCTTTAATTAATTTTTTATATCGTAAATCGATCAGTGTATTTAATCCCTCGTCGGCTTCAAAAATAATACTTGCACCCTTCCCGCCATTTCCACCGAAAGGGCCACCCATTTCGACGTATTTTTCACGTCTGAA
>USET01000054.1 GCA_900553765.1 uncultured Mycoplasmatota bacterium | reverse complement strand
GAATTCCAATTTCATTTAATAAATAGGATAGATCATATCCTGTTAGCGCATGACTTTCTAAAGTGATTCTACTCTGACTTTCACTTTTCAAGTGTACTACAATCTGCCTTCGCAATCGATCAAACACGATTTTTGTCAGTTGTCGAATCTGTTCTCTAATCTCTCTCATATGATAATTCATATCGATAATTTCACTAATACTTAAAAGATGATCGTGTTTTTCTAAAAAGAAATATTGACGACAAAGATCTTCCTCGTTCGTACTCGAAAAAAAGAATGCCTGTTTCATCTGATCTAACGAAACTCTATCTTTCTCTAATTCTGTCACGATATAAGACTTGAAATACTCCCTTAATTCTGAAGTATATTGAAACGCAGTTAATCTTCCCTCTATAGAAGCGAGTTGTGTTTGAAACTCCGCAATTAACCCTCTCATTTGTTGCTCTTGCATAAAATCCCCCTTTATCCACTCTTCTAGAATAACATTTAAACAATCGAAAAAAGTCGTCTTTTGTTTAAAAGTAACAAAAACTGGGTGCAAATACATTTCATACAAAAAGAAGCAAATTATTTTGCTTCCTCTGTCGCTCTCGTTTCACGAATGACAGTAACCTTAATCGTTCCCGGATACTGCATCTGTTCTTCAATTTTATTTTTAATATCGCGTGCTACCTTATAGCTTCCGAGATCATCGATCTCTTCAGGTTTTACGATAACGCGTAGTTCTCTACCTGCCTGCACAGCAAATGTCTTTTCAATGCCATCCAAATCATTTGCTATCGCTTCTAATTCTTGTAAACGTTTTACGTAATTTTCTAACGAGTCATTTCTAGCACCAGGACGTGATGCTGAAAGTGTATCTGCAATCGCTACGATTTCAGAGATGATCGTCGTTGCTGGATGATCACCATGATGTGATTCTATCGCATTTACCACAGTATCATTCTCATGGAATTTACGTGCTAAATCTGCTCCTAATTCTACGTGGCTTCCCTCTACTTCATGATCGATCGCCTTTCCGATATCGTGAAGAAGTCCAGCACGTTTTGCTAAATTAACATTTTCTCCTAACTCCGCAGCTAATAATCCTGATAAACTAGCTACTTCAATAGAATGTTGTAATGCATTTTGCCCGTAGCTTGTTCTAAAATGAAGTTTACCAACTAATTCTACCAATTCTGGATCCATTTTAGTAATACCAAGTTCGAATAATGCATTGTTTCCATATTCTAAAATCTTAGCATTCATATCCTTGCTCACTTTATCGTACACTTCTTCGATTCTCGTAGGATGAATTCTTCCATCTTTGATTAATGTTTCTAATGTAACGCGAGCAATTTCGCGACGTAGTGGATCAAAACTAGAAAGGACTATTGCCTCAGGAGTGTCGTCGATAATGAGATCAACTCCTGTTACTGCTTCGATCGTACGAATATTTCTTCCTTCACGCCCAATGATTCGTCCCTTCATATCGTCACTTGGTAAATTAACGACTGTGACAGTCTGTTCATTGGCTACATCTGATGCATATTTTTGCATACAAGACACTAACATATCTTTCGATTTTTTATCGACTTCTAATTTTGCTTCTGCTTCTCGATCCTTGATGAGTGCTGCAATCTCTAAACTCATCATATCCTCTACTTTTTTAAGGACAAGCTCACGAGCTTGATTCTTTGAAAAGCCTGCAATACTTTCTAATAGTTGAATTTGTTCCTTCTTAATCTCTTCCACTTTCGCTTGTTCATCTTGGATATCTTTTTGTTTTTGAATTAAATGATTTTCTTTATCTTCTAACATCTGCTCACGATTTTGTAATGTCTGATCTCTACGGTCCATGTTATTTTCACGTGCAAGCAAACGATCTTCTGATTCTTTCATTTCATTTTTTTTCTCTTTGATTTCTTTTTCAGTTTCTCTTTTTAAACGATGTGCCTCTTCTTTTGCCTCTAATAAGTAATCTCGTTTTACCTTATCGGCATCTTTCTTGGCACGTTCTAATAAAGCCTCTACTTTTTTTGCAGCTAAATTACCCTTAAGATAATTAATTAGAATCACTAGTATGACTCCAACAAAAAGTCCAAGGAGGACAAGTAAAATGGAAAACGCTATCTGTTCCATATCTTCCCTCCAATATATATACTAAGTAAAATACTTATGATTTCACCTAATATCATTGTAATATGAATTGTGGGAGAAGTCAATCAAAAGTCAGAAATGTGTTCCATATAAAAGAAAAAAAGAAAGTAAAAACTTTCTTATTTTTCATCTATTTGAACAAGTTCGTATTCCCTATTTCCAACACCGAGATCGTAGGCACTTTCAATCGTATGTACTCCGTGACGAGATTCAATTCTCTCGATCAATTTATCTTTTCCAGGATCATTTGACTGATAAACTAAATCTAGACAAGCTTGATCGACTGCAACAGGATCGAGACTCGCTAAAATTCCAATATCCTGCATACATGGTGCGGATGCATGCGCATCACAGTCACAATCGATTGAGATATTTTTCATAACATTGATGTAAACTGCATTCCCTTTAAAATAATCTACGACAGACTTTGCTGCATCTGCCATAGCTTCTAAGAACCTATCCTGCTCTGGCAAATTTTGAAATAATACCTTTTGCTCATCTGTCACACCTGCCGTATGGATTAACGTTTTTCCACGAGAAGATGCACATCCGATAGAAAGTTGTTTTAAAGCTCCACCATATCCACCCATGGCGTGTCCCTTAAAATGAGATAAAACAAGTAAAGCATTGTAGTTTGCTAAATTCTTTCCAACATAATTTTTCTTTAACACTTTACCATTTGGAATCTCAAGTTCCATATCCGGTCCCTCTGCGTCCAATAAGTCAAACGGAAAATATTTATTCCATTCGTGTTCTTCGATTAACTTTTTATGTTTTTCTGTAGAATTTCTAGCACCTTCATATGCCGTATTACACTCTACGACCGTTCCATTCACATGATGAATCACATCTTGAACGAACTCTGGTCTCAAATAATTTTGATTTCCCTGTTCCCCAGAGTGCATTTTAACAGCGACGTTCCCTTCTAAATTTTTACCTAAAGCTTCATATGCTTTAATAATATTTTCGGGAGTAATCTCTCGAATAAAATATACTCTTGATTTTTCCATTTTATCTTCCTTTCTATATAATTTTGAGACTTCTCATTTAATAATCTAATTTCAACATTTTTTTCCAGATACCATTTCATCATAAACATTTTTGTAGATTTTATAAGTAATCATATTTTCCTGCATATTAAATCCCCAATTAACTACAAACTTTATCATTATCTTCTCCATACCATCTTTTCGATAGAAACCTGTTTAACTAAGAAAATTCATAACTAGATCGATGATAATCTCTTTTTCTTTTGGGTTTGACTCCGCAATCAATAATGTTAAAGCCGTTAAAGTGTTATTATCAATGACTTGTTTACCATCCTGATACAAAATATTATAGTAATTTAAAAAATAAATAAACAATGTTGCCGCAATCCTTTTATTTCCATCAATGAAAACATGATTTTTAACAATCATATATATAAAATTAGAAGCTTTTTCTTCTATACTTTGATAAACATCTTTACCATCATATGTTTGATAAATATTTCCTATAATTGCTTCTAAACCCCTATTTCTTTCAATAGCAAAAATATCACTTTTTTCATTGAATTTTAACCTATTAATTATTTCTAAACAATCTTCATATTTTATTCGTTTCTGACTATTATTTCCTTTAGGTTTCAATAGCGTTCTGTGATCATAATCATCTAATAAATCAAGAGCTTTTGAATAACTTCCTATCACTCTCAAAATTTCTTTGGCATCATTATTTTCTAATTTTTCATCAATTCTATTCGCGATATCTATTAGCTTAATCGTCTTTTCTAAATATTCCAACCTTTTTTGATTGACTGCATAACCTTTTATCATGTAATCTTTTAATATTTTGTTTGCCCATTTTCTAAAAATGATACCATTTTGCGACTTTACACGATAACCAACACTAATAATGACGTCAAGATTGTAATAGTCTATCATATGTGTTTGAACTTTTCCTGCAATCGCACCATGTGTAGTGGTATTCGCAAATTTTGCGACAACCTTTTCATCTTTCAATTCCTCTTCTAAGATATTATTGATATGCTTTCTAATAGTTTTATAATCTCTATCAAATAATTGAGCCATTTGCTCTGTATTTAGCCACACAGTCTCATCTTGCATATTAACTTCAAGTTTGACTTTTTGGTTTTCAAATAAAATTATTTCATTTTTTTGATTCAATGTCTTCTCCTTTCTTACTCTCTACAACTAAATTGTACAGTAAAAAAAGTTGTTCGTCAATAATTTTAGCGAACATTTGTTTTGCTTTGCTATAATCATTTCAATTTAAAATTTTTAATTATAATTTATTATATTCTTCGTCAGATATTGCTTCACACCATTCGTTTTCTGTATCTTCTCCTGGTACTTCTACAGCAATATGACTAAACCAAGAATCTTTCTTTGCACCATGCCAATGTTTTACATTTGCTGGTATTGTTACGACATCTCCTGGCTTTAAACTCTGTGCTTCTTTTCCTTCTTCTTGATACCAACCATATCCAGCAGTGCAGATTAGAAGTTGTCAACCACCACGTTTCGCATGATGAATATGCCAGTTATTTCTACATCCTGGTTCAAAAGTAACATTCGCTAAAAACACGTTTGTTTTTTTTTGGATCAGTCAATGGATTTAAATAACTTTGACCTATAAAATATTGTGCAAAAGCATCATTTGGAGTTCCTAATCCAAATACATTTTCTTTTTCAAATAACTCTTTATTCACTCTCATAAACCTCCTTTGCTATCTTAAAAACAGCCCAGGCATTTGGCCATCCTGCATAGAATGCAACATGTGTTAAAACTTCTGCCATCTCTTCTTTCGTAATTCCATTTTTCTTAGCATTCATAATATGATATTTTAAACTAGAATCTAAGATTCCTTTGCTCATTAAGGCAACGACGGTTATTAAAGATCGATCTCTTAAAGATAATTTATCTTCCCTGCCCCATACCTCCCCAAATAAAACATCATCGTTTAATTCTGCAAATTTCGGAGCAAACGTTCCTAGTTGATCTCTCCCTGCTGTTTGTTTTTCCATTTTATCACCTTTCCTTTATTACATTTTTATTTTACTCCCTAAAGCAAGCTTTAAGTCAAGCTTTTTCTCTTTCGAATATCAAATCAATCAATCGTCTACAATACAACAATATTATAGATAACAAAAAGAATTATAGCAAACAACTATAATTCTTAAATGTATAAAAATTCTTGTTTTTGGTATTTTGGTGACCATTTCTTCTCTTCACAGTACTTATCTACAATAACAACTTTACCTTCATCCAAACTTGCAGGAACATCGATAATTCGTTGATTACGAGATCCCTTAAACTTTAAATTGAGGCTCTTTTGCGCTAATTCGAATTTACCATCTACTAAAACATCCAATTGTTCTAGTAACTTCAATATATATGGATCACGACCATTCATCACCATCAATTGTTCATAAGTAAATCCTGTATAACACCAAACATTAAAACCGAGTTCTTTTGCATATTTTGCAATTTCGTAACATGCTTTTGCTTGGAACATCGGATCTCCTCCGGAAAGAGTGATTCCATCATGATCTTCTAACTGTTCTAGTTGTCTTTTGATATCATCGACATCACATTCCATTCCGCCCTTAAAGTCCCATGTTTCTGGATTATGACATCCTTTGCAGTGATGTCCACAACCTTGTGTCCATACGACCGCACGAATGCCTGGACCATCGACGATACTATCCGTCTGTAATTCGCCTGCTAATCTAATTTTTTGCATTTCTTGCATTCAACGTGTGTTTTACACGATCTCTTTCTTCCGCTCTTTTTCCGTTGTTAAAGCGATCTACTGTTCCAACAAGGTATCCCGTAATACGACGAATTCTTTCAAAGTGCACATCGTCATCTTCTTCTTTTCTACCACATCCTGGACAAGTATCGTTAATTACACCATTAAATCCACAAACTGGATCACGATCAACTGGGTGATTAATTGCCCCATATCCAATTCCTGACTCTTTCATTTTACGAATCACTTTTTCAAATGCTTCTACATTTTCTGTAGTATCTCCATCTAATTCGATATAAGTAATATGTCCACCATTTGTAAGCGCATGATATGGTGCTTCTAATTCGATCTTACGAGCTGCTGAAATATTGTAATAAACTGGAATATGGAATGAGTTTGTATAGTATTCACGATCTGTAACACCTTTGATCTTACCATAGATTGCTTTATCGATATTGACAAATCTTCCGGATAATCCTTCTGCTGGAGTTGCGATAACAGAGAAATTCAAGTTGTATTTTTCAGAATATTCGTCTGCTTTCTTACGCATGAATCCAATAATTTCAAGTCCTAATTTTTGAGACTCTTCACTTTCTCCATGATGTTTACCAGTTAAAGCTTTTAAACATTCTGCAAGTCCGATAAATCCAAATGTCAACGTACCATGTTTTAATAACTTACGAATACGATCGTTTGGTTTTAACTTTTCTCCATCTGTCCAAACACCTTGCCCAAGTAAGAATGGGAAATTATAAACATGTTTTCTACATTGAATTTCAAAACGTTCCAACAATTGATCTTTTACCATTTCCATATATTCTCCAAGTTCTTCGAAGAATCCATCCATATCAGCCTTTTCATTTGTTACAATACCATGTTTGATTCCAAGTCTTGGAAGGTTGATAGAGGTAAATGATAAATTACCACGTCCAGGTGTCAC
>USET01000053.1 GCA_900553765.1 uncultured Mycoplasmatota bacterium | reverse complement strand
TTTGATTTATTTTTTCACTTCGATTTTTGTCTTTCCACCCATATATGGTTGTAAAACTTTTGGAATATTGACGCTTCCATCTTCGTTCAAATGATTTTCTAAAATAGAAATCAACATTCTAGGTGGTGCGACAACGGTATTGTTTAACGTATGAGCATAGTATTTCTCTTTTCCATTTTTAATGCGAATTCCTAATCTTCTTGCTTGTGCATCTGTTAAATTAGAGCAACTTCCAACTTCAAAGTATTTTTTCTGTCTTGGACTCCATGCCTCTACATCGATACTCTTATATTTCAAATCGGCAAGATCTCCACTACAACATTCTAAAGCACGTACTGGAATTTCCATACTGCGGAATAACTCGACAGTATAATG
This sequence comes from uncultured Mycoplasmatota bacterium, assembly GCA_900553765.1. Taxonomy (GTDB): domain Bacteria; phylum Bacillota_I; class Bacilli_A; order RF39; family UBA660; genus Fimihabitans; species Fimihabitans intestinipullorum. The sequence continues at coordinate 6,470 of USET01000053.1, read as the reverse complement.
CCACATTTTATCGAACCATTCGTCACTATCTTTTGGATCACATACGACGATCATCTCTTGTTTTTCAAATTGATGAATACGGTAAATTCCTCGCTCTTCAATTCCATGTGCACCCTTTTCTTTTCTGAAACATGGTGAATAACTTGTCATCGTATATGGAATTTCACTTGCATCTAAAATTTGTCCTTTGAATTTTCCAATCATAGAATGCTCACTTGTTCCGATCAAATAGAGATCTTCTCCCTCGATCTTATACATCATGGCATCCATTTCTTCAAAACTCATAACTCCATCAACGACATCTCCGCGAATCATGTAAGGTGGAATACAGTATGTAAATCCTTTATCGATCATAAAATCTCTCGCATATGTTAAAACAGCTGAATGTAATCGAGCAATATCACCAATTAAATAATAAAATCCATTTCCTGCAACTCTTCTTGCACTATCTAAATCGATTCCGCCTAACTTTTCGATGATATCTAAATGATATGGAATTTCATAATCGAATGCTGTTTTTTCACCGAAACATTCTAGTTCTACATTTTCACTATCATCTTTCCCAATTGGAACTGAATCTGCAATGATATTAGGAATCATCATCATTTTTTCTTTGATTGTCGCTTGTAATTTCTCTTCTTTTTCAGTAAGTTCTTCAATCTCCTTACCCATGGTTGCGATTTCTTCTTTTACTTTTTCTGCTTCTTCCTTTTTTCCATCGCGCATCAAAGCACCAATCTCACTACTCTTAGTATTTTTTAAACCACGTAATTGATCTCCTTTTGCTTTTACTTCACGATATTCTTTATCCAAAGCTTCTACTTCATCTACAAGCGGAAGTTTGTGATCTTGAAACTTCTTCTTAATATTTTCCTTTACTTTTTCCTTGTTTTCTCTAATTAAATTGATATCTATCATATCTATCCTCCCATTTCTTTCCATAGTATCTCCAGATCATAAAAAACAAAAAAGTAACCACATATAGGAGCGATAAAATCACGGTACCATCCTACTTGGTTACTTCATTTTAGATAACGGCATAACACCGGAAATGTTTGCATTTCACTCTGGAGTAGATTCGTAAACTTCCACGGTTCGTTTTCATCAGCCACGAACTTTCTCTCACGGTTCCATTTACTACTATGTTCCTTCATCGATTTCTTATTTTATTTTATCATCTTAAAATTCATAAGTCAATTATATAATCCTGAATCACCAGGAAATAATCAACGACGATTCCAAATTTTCAATATAAATTATGAACTGTATTATTTTTCTTCCGGTTCCATATGTATATTAAAATATTGAATATCCGGATACTTCTTTCGGATCTGATCCTCTAATTGATCGATAATTTTATGTGCGTAGATAAGAGTAAGACCTCCATCCATATGAATAACTAAATCAAGACAATAATAAGAACCATATTTAATAAGATAAATAGATTCTATATGATAAATTTCTTCGTAGGATTGCGCTAATGCCTCGATTTCATTTTGCACTTTACGATCCATTTCTCGCTCTCCTAATACCGCACTCAAGTTTTCCTTTAATACACCAAATCCTACGTGAACAATTAAAATGCCAACAACAATCATCGCAACAAGATCCGCATACTTCAATATTGGAATCTCATTTGTAAATTGCATACAAGATGAAGAAAGTAAAACAACAAAAGAACTGACCACATCTGTTCTACTTTCTTTTCCACTCGCCGTTAAAATATTACTATGATATTCGTTTCCCTTACGAATTAAATAAGTAGATAATCCAAGTTTTGCTACGATACTAATAAAGCTAACGAGAATAACAAACACACTAGGAATCGTAATTTCACGCGAAAATGCTCCATAAATGACAGAAAACCCAACACCTAAAATCATAACTCCAATCACTAGACTCGTCATATATTCTAATCTGCCATGCCCATATGGATGCTCTTTATCTGCAGGCTTTGCTGCCATCTTACTTCCTAGAATCGCACAAAAGTCAGTTACTAAATCACTAAACGAATGAATTCCATCCGCGATCAGCGCTCCTGAAGAACCTAACCACCCAGCTAATATCTTTCCGATCGCAAGCATGACATTCACCAGGATACTCATGCGCATCACATGTATAATCTTTTTCATATTTTCCCTCTTTACATATATATTTTATGTATCTTTTTATTTTGCTTGATACCAGTTTTCTCCTGACTCCATCTCGACTTTTAATGGAACTTTCAATTCACACGTATGTTCCATAATATCTTTGATCGCTTTTTCCACAACTTTGACCTCATCTTTTGGACAATCGAATAAAAGTTCATCGTGCACTTGTAAAATCATCTTACAACGCAAATGTTTTTCTTCCAAATACTTATGAATTTCAATCATAGCTTTCTTAATAATATCTGCACTTGTTCCTTGAATTGGCGTATTAAGAGCAATTCTCTCCCCTTGTTGCCTTATCATATAATTTTTATTATTCAGTTCGGGAATATTTCTTTTCCTGTGGAAAAGTGTCCGTACATAACCATCTTTGTGAGCAAGCGCGATAGATTCTTTCATATATAGATCAATTCCAGGATAAGTCTCTAAATAATGATCGATAAATTGTTTAGCTTCACTTACACTGATCTGTAAATTTTCAGAGAGCCCAAAGCTACTGATTCCATAGATAATTCCAAAGTTGACAGCCTTTGCGATTCGTCGCATTTCCTTTGTTACATGAGAAGGGTCTACATGAAAAATATCGCTCGCTGTCTTCGTATGAATATCCATATCATTCTGAAATGCCTCAATAAGTGCATCGACATTCGCCATATGTGCCATAATACGAAGTTCAATTTGTGAGTAGTCTCCCCCTAAGATAATACTATCTTTACTTGGAACAAATGCCTTGCGAATCAATCTACCATATTCATAGCGAATCGGAATATTCTGTAAATTCGGTTCGATCGAAGAAAGACGTCCTGTTCTCGTTAAGGTCTGTGTATATATCGTATGAATTTTACCATCTTCGTGTACAGTATTTAATAGTCCTTCAATGTACGTACTATATAATTTTGTAAGCATCCGATATTCAATAATACGATTGATGATTGGATGATCGTCTACAAGTTTATTTAAAACATCGATACTCGTCGAGTATCCTCGCGCTGTTTTCTTTCCGTGAGGAAGTTTCAATTTTTCAAACAATATATTTCCTAACTCTTTCGGAGAAGCAATATTAAATTCGCATCCAGCATCGTTATAAATATCATGCTCGATAAGTTCTATTTTTAACTTGATTTCTTCTCCCATTTCTTTTAAACACTCCTGGTCTAAACACACACCAGTATGTTCCATATCTGCTAAAACTCGTGTAAGAGGCATCTCGATCTCTTCAAATAGAGAAAGTAATTCTTCATTTTTTAATTTGTTGCAGAAAATATTTTTTGTTTCATAAATAAATTTTGCTTTCGTAATTGCATGATACGCAATAATATCTTCCTTCGGTTCCACAAGTTTATTAGCCTTACCATAGATATTTTCATAAAAAGGAATATCTGCATCAAAGGTATTCGCCAAGTAAGCAATATCATCTTTCACATTGTAATCGAGTAAATATCCAGCAATCATCGTATCGAAAGAAATCGGCCCAATTGGAATATTCTCATATGCAAGTGCAACAAGCACTTTTTTTGCATCGTACGTAGAAAGTGGTACCTTCGTTAAAAAACTTGGGTGTTCTTTTAGTAAAGAAAATGGAATATAAACACTACTATGGTCATTATAAGCTGCAAGTCCTAGTATTTTCGCAGTATGATAATTACTTCCTAATACTTCTAGATAAATAGCAGTTTCCTCGTTGATGTGAATTTCGTTTAAAGAACGTGCAATCTGAATCTCTAATGGTTTTTTCTCCATTTCTTTCTCTGGTTGCTTTTCTTTTTTTAAGAAAGAAAAGAATTCTAGATCTTCATATAAATCCGTCAATTTCTTATGATCTTTTGGCTTTATTCTAACGTCTTCCATCGTAATTTCAACTGGTACATCTCTTACAATTGTAGCAAGATCATAACTCATGTAAGCTTTTTCTTTATCTTCTACTAGCTTTTCTTTCATCTTTCCTTTGATCTCATCGATGTGATCATATAAATTATCGAGCGTATGATACTGTTGAAGTAATTTTAACGCTGTCTTTTCTCCTATTCCACGTACTCCTGGTATATTATCTGAAGCATCTCCCTGTAGTGCCTTTAGATCGACAATTGCTTTCGGTTCAATTCCATATGCTTCGCGGAATGTATCTTCATTATATCGAATGTAATCCTTCTGTTTTAAAAGTTTAATATCGACATCTGAACTAATCAATTGTAGTAAATCCTTATCACTACTAATAATCGTTCCGATAAAATCCGGATCGTCATCGCAAAACTTTGCAAATGTTCCAATAATATCATCTGCTTCATATTGATCGATTTCATAGTATTTAATTCCCATGTAAGTAAGAAGTTCTTTCGCAATCGGAAATTGTTTCTTTAACTCGTCCGGTGTTTCCTGTCTACCACCCTTATACTCTGTATATTTTTCATGACGAAACGTCTTTCCTTTATCGAAAGCAACGATCATATATTCAGGCTTTTCTTCCAAAATAATTTTATTGATCATATTGGTAAACCCAAAAAGAGCATTCGTTGGAAATCTTTTACTATTTTTCATAAAATTTCCATTATACGCAGTCGCATAATAACTTCGAAATAATAAATTATTTCCATCCACCAAAATTATCTTATTCATTCTACCACTCTTTTCTAACTTCTATTATAACATGTATTAAACTAATTTTAGAAAAAATCAAAAAATAAAGTTGCTTTCTTTCAAGCAACTTTTGATTTTAACATTTTAATAAATATATGTTTGATATCATCTTTTTTCCATATCTCTTATAAATATTTTTTCAATTCCTCAATCGCTTTTTCTTGAAACTTCAAAAATTTCTTAGCAAGCTTCATATCATCTTTGTCGACATGGTCTTTATAATTTTTTATTTGCTTTTCCATCTCGATCGATCCCATAGAAATTCCTTGTATCAACATTTCAGCCATTGCTGCATCACTATTATCACCCTTCACTTCTTTTTGAATTCCCATTGACGCCATAAGCTTTGAAATAGCATTCTCTTCCATTGGTTCAATGTTCTCTTTTAAGAGTAATTCTTTACTCTGATCTTCGTAATTTCTATAGTCTTCTAATAGCTCTTCTAAATATCCTTTGATCTTATTATCCTTTTCTTTGAGAGCCTCGATTAACTTCATCATGGAAAATCTTCCCATGGCTGCTGTTTTATATACCTCTTCTAATAATTCATTTGTTTCGTTCATAATATTCCCTCCAATGTTAGAATTACCCATTTTTATCAATTTTATACAAACAAAAAAGGAACTAAGTTCCTTATTCTGTACGAAGTGCCTCTACTGGATCTTTTTTACTTGCAATGCGAGATGGAATCAATCCTGCTACCACCGTCAAGAAAATACTGATCAGTACGAGAATAACACCACCGGCAAAAGGTAATTTGGCAATCGTTCCAATACCAGTTAAAGAATGAATCACCATGTTAATTGGAATATTTAAAAGAACGGTAATTAAAATTCCTAACACTCCCGCCGTAAGTCCAACGATTAAAGTCTCAGCATTGAATACTCTCGAGATATCTTTTTTAGATGCACCAATACTTCTTAAAATACCAATTTCCTTCGTTCTTTCTAAAACGGAAATATAAGTAATAATTCCAATCATAATAGAAGATACGACAAGAGAGATACTAACAAAACTAATCAAGACATAACTAATAATATCGATGATATTAGATACACCACTCATCATAAGTTCAACGACATCCGTATAACTGATCTTATTTGCGTCATCCGCCTGCTTATTATATACTTCAATAAAATCACTCAATGCCTCTTTAGAATCAAAATCTTTCGCATATATTTGCATCATACTTGGATGTTCTAAATCGACAATACCAAGTTTCTCAAGATTGGATTCGTATGTCGCACTCGCATTTTCCTGATAATTTTTCAAAAGTTGTGCAAGTTCTTCTTGAGAAAGAGTTGCTAAATATGCTTTTTCTTGAGCACTTAAATTACTCATGCTAAATTCCTCTTCAGAAAATTCCTGATTTGTAAACACATTGATAGTTTCGTTTTCTTTTTGTTCTTTTGCTATATCCGAATTATTAATTTGGTTTACTACATACTCTGTTAACGCTTTCGTATATTCAACACCACCAAAAGAGTTAGACGTGATCGTCTCTTCTTTTGGTCGAATAATTCCAACAACTTTCAATTCCAAAGCTTGATCCAACTTCTCTTTCATATAGGCTTCATCATCACTATGATCCACCCATAATCCATTTTCTTTTTGATAGTAATCAGTGTTTAAGAGCACCTTGAAACTTACATTTAATAACTCATCATAAGTATAAGTTAACTC
>USET01000052.1 GCA_900553765.1 uncultured Mycoplasmatota bacterium | reverse complement strand
TATAAAGAGGCAAGGTCACAAGATGTACCTGTAAATGTGTTAGATATAAAGCGAATTAAGACTTATTTTGGATGGGAACCAAAGGTGAGTCTTTCCCGCGGAATTCATTTGACCTATCGCGATTTAATTGCAAATAACCTCCATGGGGAGAAAGAGGTGAATGGTTTTGAGAAAATCCAAAAATAAAGATGATGTTGTGATTAAGGTTTCACACGTATCGAAGCATTTTAATACTATGATAAAGCGAATACATTAAAAGAGAGAATGATCTTTTTTAATCGTAATAAAAAAGAGGTTAGAAATGTCTTACAAGATATCAATTTAGAAATAAAAAAAGGTGAGACAGTCGCACTCATTGGAGTTAACGGAAGTGGGAAATCTACTTTGTTAAAATTATTAACAAAGATTATTTATCCAAATAGTGGAACGATTGAAATTAAAGGGAAATTAACGTCTTTACTCGAATTAGGAGCAGGATTTCACCCTGACTTTTCTGGTAGAGAAAACATTTATTTCAACGCATCTATCTTCGGATTAAATAAGGCACAGATCGATAAGCGTATCGATGATATTATCGCATTTTCTGAACTAGGAGATTACATAGATAATCCAATTCGTACATACTCTTCAGGAATGTATATGCGTCTTGCGTTTGCGGTTGCAATTAACGTAGATGCAGATATTCTATTGATCGATGAAGTTCTTGCGGTTGGAGATCAACACTTTCAAGAAAAATGTTTGAATAAGATGAAAGAGTTAAAGAGCGAAGGAAAAACGATGGTATTTGTCAGCCACTCGATGGATGCCGTTAAATTTTTATGTGATCGTTCTGTTTGGTTATATAATGGAAAAATTAGGGAAGATGGAAAAACAGATAAAGTAATCGAAGAATACTTGAAAGAGTGTGCATAAGAGGTGATAGGATGAAATTGTTTAAAGAATTATATCAGTATAGAGAATTTTTAAAGACGTCAATTCGTAAAGAGTTCCGTGGAAAATACAAGAAATCATTTCTTGGGGTTCTCTGGTCATTTATCAACCCATTACTTCAACTTTTAGTATATGCACTTGTCTTTCCATTCATCATGCGTGTACAGGTAGAAAATTACACGATGTTCTTAATCGTTACTTTGATTCCATGGAACTTCTTTAATGCCACGGTTTGTCAAAGTACATCGACAATTATCGCTTCTTCAGGAATTATTAAAAAAGTATATTTTCCGAGAGAGATTTTACCAATTTCAAATGTAACGAGTAATCTATTAAACTTTTTAATTTCATGTATTATTATCGTAGCTGCTTTATTTATTAGTGGTATTGGAATTGGAGCAAGTATTATTTATTTACCGCTTATCGTATTATTACAATATATATTTTCACTTGCTATTTCATTTATTTTATCTTCCATTACCGTATATATCCGAGATTTAGAGTATTTCGTAAGTGTTCTTATGATGCTATGGTTTTATTTGACACCAGTATTATATGAAATTACGATGATTCCAGCTCAATTCCGTGCTATCTTTAATTTAAATCCAATGGTACATATTATCACAGCATATCGTGATATTTTGTATTATCAAAAAACACCAGATATGTTAGTTATTCTTGGATTATTGGGTGGATGTATATTATTACTAATATTAGGATATTTTATATTTAATAAGTGTGAGAAAAAGTTCGCAGAAGAATTATAATATAGGAGGAAAAATGAAAAAGGATAACTTGAAGTTTTTGTTGCTATTTATTTGTATCCTGTTAGGACTTTTTTTTCTGTATGGAGCAATGTTTGAAAGTAATAATTTGATAAAAGTTTGGGACCATGCCACTTATTGGCTTACGACATTAGGACAAAGAGCAGCATTTTTGACGAAATCCATCGGTGAAAATTTATCTGATGTGTATTACTCTATCAATCACGATGATTATAATCTATTGCCGTCTTTACTATTACAACCATTCTTTGGGTGGTCTAACGGTGACTTTTTTCACTATGGAATGGCGATTGTCATAGTAGGGTTGATCCCGGCTTATATCTTATATGTGCTTCTGTATAGAAAAATATATAAAGAGAAAAAAAACGACTGGAAATATCTATTGGTATTTTTGATACCGTTCTTAACAACACCACTCATTTATGGTTCTGTTTTGGATGGATATCTAGATATTATAGGCGTGATTCCGATCTTGATTATTTTCTATTATACGTATGGATATGATTTTGAAACCTTTGATTTTAAGAGAACGGTCATTCTGGCTTTATGTTTCTTCTTTACGATTGTCTTGAGAAGATACTATGTTTATTTTACAGTTTCTTATTTCATTTCCATTGCAATTGTGTATATCATTCGTAAGTTGTTTGTCAATCGAAAATGTAAATTATGGAAGCAGGCTAAGAATGTTTTCATCATAGGAATTTCTTTTTCGAGCGTCATATTATTATTCTTTCACGAGATGATCGAACATATTATAAAGGGAAACTATGCGACAGCTTATAGTGCCTACTTAGATGGTGGATTATTTATTCAATTGTGGGATTTGATTACAAAACTAGGAATTGTCGTTGCAATATTATTTGTCGTTGCGACAGTCTATTTATGGATGCGAAAGAAGGGAAGCAGGGAATTTATCGCTATTTTAGTATTGAATATGGTGATTACAATTTTACTATTTAATTCGATTCAAACGATGGATCAACATCATTACTATACGATCATTTTCAATATTACAATTATCATCTCTATGTTTATGGTGGAACTTGCAAAAAACATAAAAGAGAACGACAATCGAAGATTGTATCAAGTTGGATTAGTACTAGCTTGTTTGATTCAATTCATGACATATAGTGTTGCTATTTCGAGAATGCCTCAACCGGGGCTTCCAGTATTTACCAAAACTTATTTTACGTATCATGACGCACAGCGCGAAGCTTTGAAACCAGTGATGGAATATACGAAAGAGATGATTGAAAAGGAACCAGAGCTATCTATTTATACGATAGCAAGTTCTCATGTGTACAATAATGAAACGTTTGCAAACTATAATCTTCCAGATGTTGCATTACGTAGTAAGTTTGTAGCAACGCCGAACGTGGATTTACGAGATGGATTTTCTGATCAAATTTACAAGGCAACTTATGTATATTTAGTTACGCCAGTTCAACATCACTTAGATTTAAAAGATCAACAAGTAGTAGAAGTTTTATGGAATGCGATCGAGAAAGATACTCCGATTCGTAGTAATTATCAGTTAGAAAAAGAATTTGAGGTTCCTGGAGGTACTCTAAAAATTTATAAAAAGATCAAGAACTATTCGACCGAAGATAAAGAGTATTTGAAAGATCAGTTTAATAAGTCATACTCTGATTACAAAGAGTTATTTGAAGACCGTATTATGGCAGAATAAAAGAAAGTAGGGATAAAATGGCAAAGAAAGAAGATAAGATCGAAAAGTTAATTCATAGATGTCTTACGATATGTCATATTCATGTTTCTGACCATCTTGAAAAATTACTAGTTCAAATCTTTAAATTTGCTATCGTCGGAGTATTTGCAACTCTGATCGATTTTGCCTTTTTGTACATATTTAAAGAATATTGTCATTTTCCAACGATTCTTGCAAATACACTATCCTTCGTGATCTCAGTTCTTTATAATTACTGGGCAAGTATTCGCTGGGTATTCGATGTCAATAAAGAAAAAGATGCGAAGAGAAATTTTATTTTATTTGTGATTACGAGTGCGATTGGACTTCTCATTAACGATATCATTATGTATATCGTATCAGAAGTATTGCTCGTACATTACATGCTTGCAAAGATCGCTGCAACAGCAGTAGTTATGGTATTTAACTTTATTACGAGAAAGAAATTTTTAGAGTAGGAAAGTACAAAGTTTGGTACTTTCCTTTTCTTATTCTTTCGTTTCATGTATAATAAACTTAGGTGATCGTTATGAAAAAAATATCGATTTTAGCATTACACTTAGGTTATGGTGGAATCGAAAAGGCACTTACAATACTCGCAAATGCTTTAGCTGTCACATACGAAGTAGAGATTGCTTCCATTTATCAATTAGAAGAAGAACCTGCTTTTTCGTTAGATAAAAGAGTCAAAGTTGTCTATTTAAATCCAGGAGTAAAACCAAATAGAGATGAATTTGCAAGTGCAGTGCATCGTAAAAATCCGACTTCCATCTTAAAGGAAGGATTGCGAGCTTGTAAGGTTTTACGCTTGCGCAAAACATCGATGGTAAAGTACATCAAACAGTGCGACGCAGATATCGTAATAGCAACGCGTGATATTTTAGATCGATGGTTAGGGAAATATGGAAATTCACAGATGTTCAAAATCGGTTGGGAGCATAATCATCATCATGGAAATATGAAGTATGCAAATAAAATTGTAAAGGCAAATCAAAAATTAGATACGCTCGTCTTAGTGAGTCGAGATCTAACTGAATTTTACAAAGAAAAATTATCTAGGACGAACTGCCAGTGTGTCTATATTCCTAATATTATCGATACGATTCCAAAGGAAGTATCACCATTAACGGAAAAAAGATTTGTTTCCGTTGGTCGGTTATCTCCAGAAAAGGGGTATATAGATTTGTTGAAAATATATGAAAGACTAGTAAAACATGATCCAACTTGGCACTTGGATATCGTAGGGGATGGAAAAGAATTTTCAAAGTTGCAAGAGTTTGCAAAACTCCATCGTCTTCAAAAGAAAGTTACGTTTCACGGATTTCAAAAGAAAGAATATATCGATGATCTATTACATCGTTCTTCTATTTATTTGATGACGTCTCATACGGAATCATTTGGAATTGTCTTATTAGAAGCGATGAGTCATGGACTTCCATGTGTTGCTTTTGATAGTGCTGAAGGAGCACGTGAAATTATAGAAGATCAAAAAAGTGGATTCTTGATCAAACACCGCGATTTTGATCAATACGAACGAGCTGTTGAGACATTAATGGGAAGTATAGAAAAGAGAAGAAAGATGGGGAAAAGAGGACATCAACTCGTAGGACAATATAGTGAAGATGTCGTGATCGAAAAGTGGATCGATTTGTTAGAAGGGAAAGAAGTATGAAAAAACGCGTATTATTTGTATCCTCTACAGGAGGACATTTATCAGAATTATTACAACTAAAATCTTTGTTTGAAAAGGTGGATTATCATATTATAACGGAGAAGACAAAATCTAATCTCGCTTTAAAAAAGAAATATCCATCTCGCGTTAATTTTTTGATTTATGGTACGAAAGATCATATGTTAACTTATCCTGTGAAATTATTTTTAAATTGTTTGAAAAGTCTTTATTTCTATTTTAAATTTCATCCAGATTACATTATTACAACTGGAGCACATACGGCTGGACCAATTTGCTGTATTGGGAAGATTTTCGGAAGTCGAATTATCTATGTAGAAACATTTGCCAATAAGAAAACGAAGACGATTACGGGAAGATTATTATATCCGATCTCTGATTTGTTTGTTGTACAGTGGAAAGAAATGCAAGAACTATATCCAGATGCAACATATGGAGGATGGATTTACTAAAGGAGGAGCTTTATGATATTAGTTACACTTGGAACACAAGATAAAAGTTTTCATCGTTTATTAGAAGAAATCGATCGTTTGATACAAAAAAAAGTGATTCAAGATCGCGTCGTTGTACAGGCAGGAGATACGAAGTTTGAATCGAAACGTATGGAAATTTTTGATTTACTTCCAATGGATGAGTTTGAATCATATATGGAAGAAGCCGATTTAGTGATTACGCATGGCGGAATTGGATCTATATTAACAGCTTTAAAATATGGGAAAAAAGTGATCGCAGTTCCAAGATTATCAAAATATAAAGAACATACGAATGATCATCAATTGCAAATTATAGAAGATTTTGGAGAACGAAACTATATTATTGGAGTATCCTCTGTAGAGGAGTTAGAAAGTGCTTTTCGAAAAGTCAAAAAATTTAAACCGAAGAAGTATAAAACAAACAATAAAAAATTTGTAGCATTGATCGAAAATTATATAGAGAAAGACGATCATGTAAGTTGGTATAATCGATACCATAGAATCATACAGTGGATTACGTTAAGTTTGTTTACGAGTTTATTTAGTTTTGGTGGATACTTATTACTAGTGCCTTATCTTGGAACGTATTTATCGATTTTGATCGTGTTAAGTTTAAGCTGTCTTTATCTAAGTCGCTTTAGTCATTCTGGTATGTGGTATCGAATCGTTGCATTTATATTAACTCTAACGATTGGATGTTTAGGATTTTATACGACTTATGAAATGTGGAATCTTCATGAGTTATATATCATTTTCTTAGTTTTCTTATGCTCCCTTCTCGTTGCATTTTATCTCTTAGTCGATAAGCGAGAAGAAATGAAGGAAAAGTAAAAAAGATATTCGCGCGAGCTACCGTAATATCTTTTTTTTTGATATACTAGATAAGTAGGTGATTGTATGCAAGATAAAATGAAAATATTACTGGATCAAATCAAATTGCCAAAGGAAAGTTATTCTTACTATGAGAATGCAACCTTGAAAAGAATTATCGGAAATAGAGCGAAAGATCAATATCATTTTTTAATAGAATTAGAAAGCACGTTGCCAGTAGAAGAGTACGAGAAATTCTTGGAATACTTGCCAAAGGGATTTCCAACGATTCGTAAAGTAGACGTACGCTTTACTGCAAAGCGTGTTTTAAAGCAATATATACCTGAGTACTTTAAAAAGTATATATCAAATTATGCAAAAGAGCATCCTTTATATGAAACATTTTTAAATGGACAACCGACACTTACAGATGGTACATTAACAATAGTTGTTGGGTGTAA
>USET01000051.1 GCA_900553765.1 uncultured Mycoplasmatota bacterium | reverse complement strand
AGGAAGAGCACCTCTTCCTTTTTGCATAATATCTATGGTTAAAAGGGGGAAATAAAAGCATGAGAAGTATCAATTTAAAAATAATGCCTATTTATATGCTTCTTTTGTTCTACATTTTATTTTCCTCTCCATGGATTAATCTTTTTAACAGTGAAATTGGGTCAGCTTTTTTAAATTTGTTATATTGGATTGTTATTGCTGGCTACATATATTTAGTGATCGGCTTTAAAAAGGGTAGAATCCGTAGAGAAACTGATAAAATACAGACAATTTTGATTATACTAATCATATACTTTATGGCGTATTTCTTTACAGGATTGCTTTTTGGCTATCAAAAAAGTCCGTATTCACATGACTTATTGGCAATTATTTCCAATATATGGAAATTTATTCCTGTCATTTTATTGGAGGAGTTTACTCGATATCATTTGGTGCAAGATGCACGTGGCAAGATAACTTGGTATGCAGTGATCGTTATATTATTTATTTTTGTGGATGTGAATTTATCTACGATAGCGACTCAATGTAAGACACTAGAAGAAGCTTTTAAATTTGTCTGTTCTACAATCACACCATCAGTTTTTCGCAACATTCTTTTAGTGTTTTTAGCGAGAAAGGCTGGATTAAAATCGTTATTTATTTATCAAGTTGCTTTTGCGTTGTTTGACTTGTTAATTCCGATTTTTCCAGATTTGGACTGGTTTTTTACCGGAATTATTAGAATGATTTTACCAGTGATCGTCTACTTTAATATAAATTATATTGAAATGTCGGATGAACGGTTTTTATCACGGCGTCAAATCCGTAAAGAATCACCGTTGAGGCTAATTCCTACATTTGTAATTGTATTTCTCGTTGTAGGATTTGTCGGTGGTTTTTTCACTTACCAGCCGATTGCTATTATATCTAATAGTATGGTTCCAAAATTCGCGCGAGGTGACGCTGTAATTGTACAAAAAATCAGTGATGAAGCAAAGAAAGATTTAAAAGAAGGAACGATTATTCGTTTTCAAACAACAGAAAAGGAAGTTGTCCATCGTATTAAAGAGAAAAAAGTAAAATCCGATGGTACAGTTGCTTATATTACAAAAGGAGATAATAATAACGCGGAGGATGTTGGAGAAGTGACTCCGGATCAGATTAAGGGTGTTGTTGTATATTCAGTACCAAAGATCGGCTATCCTTCTGTTTGGTTATATGAGTTATTTCAAAGAAATAAATAGAATAAAAAGGAGAGTTATTTATGATGAAGGACACGATAGGCAAAGTGACGAAGTCACAATATTTTATCATGATTGTTTCTATCGTTGCGATTGCAATATGCTCCACACTAGCGACTTTTTACATTCGAAAAGCGTTTTCTTGGGAAGAAGTAAAATCTTCAAACTCATATCAATATGAGACGAGAAAAAATGTAAATTATCAGGTGAATTTAGTTCAAAATACATTTGTTCAACAGAATCCACAGATGCCCGATGAACTTTACATCGCACGGTTAATTCAGTCGATCCCGGCTACTTTTCAATATCAATTTCAAGGAAAAGAAACCGGAAGTTTTGAGTATCGATATTATGTACAAGCGAATATTGTTGCTCATTATAAAAAAACAGATTCTGAGAGTTCCGAAGCACCTGTTTGGAGTAAAAAATATCCGTTAGTAGAAGAGGAAACAAAGGTAGTCAAAAACACATCGAGTTTTAATGTCGTTGTTCCGGTGACTATCGATTACAATGCTTTTGCAAATGAAGTAGCTACTTTTATTCGTCAGTTAGCTCTTTCAATAGATGCAGAATTACAGGTTGATTTAATAGTAGAAACTGAAGGAACTAGTACAAGTGGAGAAGCTATTTCTAATTCAGATAAAGTTAGCATGGTCATTCCATTAAATCAAGATGTATTACAAATCACTCGCGATAAGAATGTAATATCTGACAGTGCAAAACAAATCGACACAGAAGTAGTAAATAAGATGGATACGACTTCTCTAATCATTGGAATTGCAATGTTTGTAGTAGCCGTTATATTTGTTGTTGTATTAGCGTCTGAATTATTAAAGCGTACGCACAAATCAAAATATTTTACAGAAGTTCGCAAGATATTAAATGATTATGGCGAAATTATTGTAGAGGTAATTCATCCACTAGATCTCGAACATAAAGAAAAGATTATGGTTAAAAACTTTAATGAAATGATTGATTTGGAGCAAGAATTACGAGTTCCTATCTTGTGTTATCAAGATGAAGTATTAGGACAAACAACATTTGCTATTATGAAAGAGACACGTTGTTATGTTTACCTTATTAGACAAAGCGAAGTAGATCAATAAAAAAGCGTTTATTACGCTTTTTTTAATTTTTAAAAATTTGGCAAATTGACAGATTTTATATCACATAAACCTTTTTTTATTTCACCATAATAATAATGTAGTCTGTAATACATAAAGGAGATGTAATTGTGGTTTTAAAAAATTTTAAAAATTTTTCTATTGCCATTCTTCTTATATTATTTAGTATACCAATTCCTATACTCGCTTATTCAGATTATGTCATTCCTGGTGGAGAAACTATTGGGATTGAATTAAATACGAAAGGTGTTATGATTGTCGGTGTCTACAAAGTAGGTGAAATATATCCGGCAAGTGATGCAGGATTAAAAGTAGGAGATACGATTACCAAAGTAGATGGTGTTGTAGTACAAAACATTGATGACATGGTGAAAAAGATGAACATATCAAACGGAAGTGTAACAATTACTTATATGCGAAGTAATCAGTTAAAAGATACGACGTTAAAACTATACAGAGATGAACAGAATGTGTATAAGACAGGATTATATGTCAAGGATAGTATTGTTGGTATCGGAACACTTAGTTTTATTGATCCTAACACGAAGAAATATGGAGCTTTAGGCCACGAAATTACAGAAAAAAATACTGGACAAATATTAGAAATTAAGGATGGCCGCATCTTTGAATCTGAAGTGACCGGGGTCGAAAGAAGCGAGATCGGAACGCCTGGCGAAAAAAATGCTAAATTGTATTCTGATCAAGTTACCGGTACTGTTTTTAAAAATTCAAACCAAGGGATCTTTGGCACTTATACAAGCGATATACAGTCACGAAAACAATATAAAGTCGCACAACCTTCTGAAGTAAAATTAGGTGCCGCTAAGATGTTAACGGTTTTAAATGGAACAACAATAGAAGAATATGAAGTAAATATTGTAAACATCAATAAAGGTTTCTCACAAAAAACAAAAAACATCTTGTTTGAAATCACAGATCAGAAATTATTACAACAAACTGGTGGAGTTGTCTCAGGTATGAGTGGTAGTCCGATCATTCAAGATGATAAAATCATTGCAGTCGTTACACATGTCGTTGTCGATAATCCAAAAAGAGGATATGGTATTTTTATTACAAATATGTTGGAAGAGGCAGATCAAGCAAAAGGGTAGAAATACTCTTTTGTTGTTTTTTCTATATTTTTTTGCTATACTGAAGCTAGAGTAGGTGGGACAATGAAATATCGAAGCGTACATGTTGATTCTAGTGAAAAAGAGCGGATCATCTCGTTTGGTGACTTTTGCTTTGATTTTTACGGAGCACAAACCGGATTTTCACATATCATGCCAAAATTGTATGGACCAGATGTAGATACAACTAACAATCATGTTATTCTAAAAGACGATGATTGTTATGTTGGGATGGCAGGAGTTTTCCCTTCTAAATATTACGCTTTTAATGACACTCTAAACTATGCAGGTATAGGTACTGTTTGTGTGCATCCGAAGTATCGAAATCAAGGCTGTATGACATATATATTAAATGAAATAAATAAACACTTAAAAGAACAGCAATTCGATTTCGTTTTTTTAGGTGGGGCTGAAACTCGATATGCCCATTTTGGATTTTATCCTTGTGTAGAAGCAAATATTTATGAATGGAAATTAAAAACAAGCGATCAAAACTATCAATTTAAACAACTTCGGAAGGAAGATGTTGCAGATATTACATTGTGTAACGAATTATATACAAAGAAAAAGATCCGCTGTGAACGGACACTGGAACGTTTCTACGATATCGCAACAACATGGAAAAATAAGTTATATTCGTATTACAAAAATGATGAATGGTGTGGTTATCTGATTTATTCAGACAAACATCAAGCAATTACTGAAATTGAACTATCCGATATTTCGCATATAAACGCAATTCTAAGCAGTTTTTTATCTTATGTAGACAAAGACTCTATTCATATCGAATTGTCGCTATATGACGAAAAAAATCGAATATTAGAAGAATTCGCATATTTTGTATCTAATCGATATGTAGAATTGTTTCAAATTTTATCTTATGAGCATGTGTTGGAAGTACTTTTAAAAGCACAAATGAAAAGAAAAGAGTTAAACGAAGGCCGTTTGACATTAAAAATAGGAGATGAATCCCTTTTTACTTGCGTTGTTACAAAAGGGCAAGTGAAAATTTTAGAAGATGCAACTACAACAGTAGATGTGCAATTGACAAAAAAAGAAGCAAACATGTTATTCTTGGGAGAGTATCCATATGATAAATTACCAGAAAATATAAAGGATTTATGCAAAAATTGGTTTCCTTTGCCTCTTTTTATTTCAAGCAGCGATCAGGTGTAAGGCAAATAAAAAAGTTATGAAATCATAACTTAGATATAAATGACAGATGCAATAAATGATCCAATCATTGCAATTAAAAGAAGAATCGCAACAATTTGTTGTCCATTGATTTTTCTTTTTTTATGTGTTCGTTTTTTCTTTTCCATGTTCACACCTCGATAACATTATAATATATTTTTTTTAAAATTGGAATATCAGAGCAGGCAAAAACATATCTTTTATTGAGGTGAAATATGAAACTAGGAACAGACAAACTAAAAAACAAAGCAGGGCGAAACAAGAAAATACTATATTTTTTGCTCGGATTATTTATCATTGGAATTGGTTTTGGAGCGTTACTGACAGTTATGATGAAAGTAGAGGATCAAACACTTGTAACAGATTACCTCAATCAATTTTTTACACAATTGAAAGGAAACGATCTTAATTACGGTTCAGCATTTGTACAAAGTATTCTTTCAAATACATTATTCATCTTAGGAATTTGGCTCCTTGGAGTATCGGTCATCGGGATACCGATTATGATTTTTATCTACTTTAGCAAAGCGTTTATTTTAGGGTTTACAATCGCCAGTATGATACAAAATTTTTCTTGGAAGGGAATTGTACTAGCACTTTTTTATACTTTTCCGCATCAAATATTAGGAATGATCGTATATACGATTTTAATGATATATGCTATGACACTATCGATGACATTGATTAAAGCATTTACTAAAAAGAAGACGTTAGACTTTAAAAAAGTGATAAATAAATATCTATTTGTCTTAGGATTATGCTTAGTATGTGCGTTGGTTATGTCGTTATCCGAAGTATTTTTGATGCCTTTTTTAATGAATTTCGTCGTATAATGTGTTGAGTTTTGTCGATCGTTCATCACGTAAAACCGTATATTTTTCAAGGGAGAACGCCATGTTATAAACAGAAGTAATCATCGTCAATTTGACAGGGCGGACATGTTATGATAAAATTGAACATGTTTTCCGGAAAAACAATGAGGTGAAAAAAGTGAAAACAAAACGGTTAGTTATTAGTGTTTTAGGTATGTTAGCCTTAACTGCAGGTGTAACTGCAATTGGAGGATATACATATTTGACAGCAAACAAGAAAGATACAGTTGAATTAGTTGCTGCACAAAAAACCAAAAACACGAAAGAATTATCAGTGAAAAACGACTCGGAAGAGAAGAAGAATAAAACAGAGGATACAAGTGTGAAAGAAGAGGAGGAACCAGCCTCGGGTACTGAGCAAGTAGAAGAAAACGTAAGCGAAACTGATGCTAGTACAGTTGTTGCTACAAATGAACAAGTAGAACAATTAGCACCAGCAATTGTCTACGATGGGATGACGATGGATCAGTTAGTCGCTAAATTAAATCGTTCGTTAAATTCTACATTGGCAGGACAAGGATATGCTTTTGCAGCTTACTCATTAGAGTTAGGTGTAGATCCATATGTTGCAGTTGCAATCGCACTTCACGAAACAGGATGTAAGTGGAACTGTAGTACACTTGTAAAACAATGTAACAATGTTGGTGGTATGAAAGGTGGTCCTTCTTGTGGAGGAGGAGCTTACAAAGCATTCCCAACGTTAGATGCAGGAATCAGAGGATATATTGAAAACCTATCTAGAAATTATTATGCGGTAGGGTTAACAACTCCAGAATTAATGAATTCTAAATACGCTGCAAGTCCTACATGGGCAAGCAAAGTTAACGCATATGTTTCTCAGATACGTGCTGCATAAGAAAAGCAACTTCGGTTGCTTTTTTATCTTGAAAATTGTAAAAAGAAAGAAGATATAGTATAATAAAAGAAGTTGGTGATACAATGAAAAAAGTAGTAATCGGAATGAGTGGCGGAGTTGATAGTAGCGTCGCTGCCATCGAATTAAAAAAGCAAGGATATGAAGTAATTGGACTATTTATGAGAAACTGGGATAGTGCTTTAAACAATGATATTTTAGGAAATCCAGATCTCAATCAAGGAAATATCTGCCCACAGGAACAAGATTATAACGATGCGAAAAAAGTGTGTGAGAAGATTGGTATACCATTACACCGTGTCGATTTTGTAAAAGAATATTGGGATTATGTGTTTACTTACTTTTTAGATGAGTTAAAACAAGGAAGAACACCAAATCCAGATATTATGTGTAATAAATATATCAAATTCGATATGTTCGCAAAGGAAGCTGAAAAATTAGGAGCAGACTATATTGCGACAGGTCATTACGCTCGTATGAAAGACGGGAGATTATTACGTGGAGTCGATGCCAATAAGGATCAGACTTACTTCTTATCCCAAGTCTCAAAAGAGCAATTAAAAAATGTATTATTTCCGATCGGTGAAATGGAAAAGCCAGAGG
>USET01000050.1 GCA_900553765.1 uncultured Mycoplasmatota bacterium | reverse complement strand
CCGACAAATTCCTGATAAAAAGGTTTGATTGATCTCAGTTCAGATGTTTTGACTTCTCCTTTGAAAGCAATACAACTAGGATTGGTCACATAGTCGTGATATCCCCAAAAAATTGCTGGATATACGACAAGATTATCTCCATTTATATGTTTTGCTAAATAGAGATCCCTTGTTTCTTTGTGAAATTTGTTTTCGACGATTTGTCGGAGCATTTGTACATCTTCTTCGATCAATTCACTCACAAACTCTGCTGTAAGTAGTCGATCGTCTAAAGTATCGATATCTTGTGGGTCTAACTCATAACAAATTAGATCTCGACCATCATTTTTAATATATTCATACGGATATAAATTTAATCGTGCTTTCTGCCGACATTCTTGATGGATTTGATAAAGAATTCGTAAGATACGTTCTTGAGAAAGAATCGGATCTTCTAGTTGTAAGTAATCTTCGGATAACTCTAGTACGTATCCATCTGTATACAATTTACGATTAGGATAATTTTGTACTGTTTCATAAGTATCGAAAACTTCTCCAGTTAATACATCCATATATACTGGTTCTTGCCCGTTAATCGGAACTTCTAAAACCAAACTTACTTTTCTTTTCATAACTGAGATTTGAAAACGAAAGTCACGCACTTTATGGCTTCTTTCAATAATTGCACTTTTTAACTTGGAACCATCAAACGTGATTCGTTCATCATACTCCAAGGAAGGATAATATCTCATAATTCACCTACTTACGCTATTTTATAATTATCTTCTAAAGAGAATTCGACGTTTTCTTCGATCCATTCTTTTCTTGGCTCTACATTATCACCCATTAGTACACTTACTCTCTTTTCGGCAAGTGCAGCATCGGTAATATTGACTTTAATTAAACTCCTACGCTCTGGATCCATCGTCGTTTCCCATAGCTGCTCAGCATTCATTTCACCAAGCCCCTTATATCTTTGCGTCTCGCACTTTTGATTTTTATTGTTAGCAAGGATTTCTTGTCGTTGTTCCTCCGTCCATGCATACTCGAATGTCTTCCCATGCGTAATTTTGTATAATGGGGGCATCGCAATATAAAGTCGTCCTGTTTCAATCAGTGGCTTCATATACCGATAGAAGAACGTGAGTAAAAGAATTTGAATATGCGCACCATCATCGTCGGCATCGGTCATGATGATAACTTTGGCATAGTTGGAATCTTCCGCATCGAAATCACTTCCAACTCCAGCCCCTACTGTATGAATAATCGTATTGATTTCCTCATTTTTTAAAATATCTTCTAGCTTTGCTTTTTCCGTATTTACAACTTTTCCACGCAGTGGTAAAATTGCTTGAAATTTACTGTCTCTACCTTGCTTGGCACTTCCACCAGCAGAATCTCCCTCGACTAAGAAAAGTTCGTTTTTCTTTGGGTTTTTCGTCTGTGCTGGTTTTAATTTTCCAGAGAGTGCACGTTCTTTTTTACCTTTATCTTTTCCATTTCGAGCTTCGTCACGTGCTTTACGAGCAGCCTCGCGTACACTCTTACTTTTTACCATCTTCTCTAGTAACTTCGTCGCGATTTCCTTATTTTCTTCTAAAAAGAATTGAAGCTTTTCACTTACTATATTTTCGACGATCGGTCGTGCTTCAGGAGTACCAAGTTTTCCTTTGGTCTGTCCCTCAAACTGCAATTTATCTTCAGGAATCTGCAAACTAATTACAGCAGTCATTCCCTCTCTCGTATCGTTTCCTTCGAAGTTCTTATCCTTTGCTTTCAAGTATCCATTATTTCTTGCATAATCGTTGAATACACGTGTGAAAGCAGTTTTGAATCCAACTTCGTGTGTTCCTCCGTCACTTGTCTTAACGTTATTGACAAACGAAATCATATTTTCAGAATAAGTATCGGTATATTGAAAGGCGATATCGACGCGGATTCCATCTTTTTCACCTTCAAATTGAACAACTTTATGAAGTGGCTTCTTATCGTCGTTAATATATTCGACAAATGCTTCTAATCCATTTTCATAATGGAAGACTTCTCTTTTTTCATCTTCTTCATCGATCACTTCAACTGTCAATCCTTTTAATAAGAAAGCACTTTCTTGCATTCTCTCGCAGACCGTCGTAAAAGAAAATAGTGTCGTTGTAAAGATCGTATCGTCTGGCATGAAATGAACTTTCGTTCCTGTTTTGCTCGTCTTACCTAATTTTTTCAAAGGAACTGTAGTATGCCCTCCATTTTCAAAACGAATGTAATACTCATATCCATCTCTCTTAATATTGACTTCCATCCATTTAGAAAGTGCATTTACAACACTCGCACCTACTCCGTGAAGTCCACCAGATACTTTATATCCACCTTCTTCAAACTTTCCACCTGCATGAAGTACCGTATAAATAACTTCTGGTGTACTCATTCCACTCGCGTGTTTTCCAACCGGAACACCACGACCTTCATCCTCTACAGAAACAGAGCGATCTCTGTGTAAAATCACTTTGATTTTTTTACCATATCCGTTGATCACTTCATCGATTCCATTATCTACAATTTCCCATATTAAATGGTGTAATCCTCTTTTATCTGTCGATCCGATATACATACCAGGACGCTTTCTAACAGCTTCCAATCCCTCTAGTATTTTTATCGAACTTTCATCATATTTTGCCATATTATCACCTTTCATCATTATATCAAAAACAAAAAAGAACGTCAAAAATAAAGGAGTTTTTGTTGTTCTCTATCGTATTCTTCTAACTGAATTGGGAGTCCAAACAAGAGCCTTTTTTCTAGCGTATTCTCATTTGCAAACGACGGATCTAAAATTTGATCGAGCATCTTTTCACAACATGCATATGTATCAAAATACGTTAGTGCTGTTTCTTTTTCCATATTGTTTAAAAAATCAACAGTTGGAGCTACTAGATTGTTTCCTATCATCTTATACCCTTGAAGTTTTTCAGAATTTAGTTCATTCTGCTCATATTGGTACAAATCTGATTCTTCTTTATAAAACGAACGTATCATTTCTAATATACATTGATAAGAACGAATTTGTGCCATTCGTTCACGCGGATCTTCAATATAATAGATCGCTTCAAATTCAAAATAAGATAAAATTGATGCAATCGTTGCATAATCGAAAGAAGTCACTTCAGATTGATGCATCTCATAATATAAAGTTGGACCATAACATAAACGTAACAATTTGGATTCGAAGTCCAATAAATCAGATTTCACTTTACGATATTGTTCCATGTGTTCTACTTCGTGTAACAACATCTGTACAAAAATCAAATTGCGATACAACTTCCTCTCTTGATCTTGAAAAAAGCTCACATGTGGAAGTTGCGTATCGATTGTTTCTCTTATATTCTCATAATTGATAATGATTCTTTTTTTCAACGGATGGTATGCCGCTTTTAAGTTTTCGAGACATTCAAAACGAATTTCTTTTAAGAATTCTTTTAAATTTCTACTTCGCACTATAATATCTAACAATCTTTCAATCTCTCGAGTATTAAGTAAATTTCCTGCTTTACTAACATCCCAAATAATTTTGAATAATTCTTCTTGCATCATACGTATCTTCCTTTTGATTTTTTATCTTATCACAAACTAAACCATAGGTCAAAGAGTCTTCCTTGACAAATGCGCATTCTTTTCTTACAATAACAGTCTGAAAGGAGCAGATTCATGCATACACAAGTTCCACTTACATTAGACAATGGCGATCACTTTTATATTGACTTTGATAAACTTAAGCCAATAGCATTTGAAATAGAAGAGTTTTTACAAAAGCATCCTTATATGAATCAATCGAGTTTTGCCGAACAAATCATTTTTCCATTTGAGATTAAAATGAACAATGCAACGGAAGGATACTTAGACGATCTAGAAGAGATTGAAATAATGATGAAAAATAGGCACCACAAAAAAACTTATTTAAATCAAAGACGCATTTTCAATTTATACCGCGGATATCAAATGATTTTTCACGAGCCACCAATTTCAGAAGAAAATTTAAGATATTTATATCATATCTTATCAGAAGGTATTCTAGAGCCTTCTGAACAAATTAGTGAAGATGATTTATATCGAGATGCACCAGTTTATATTCATTATTCATCAAATATCAATCGTACTCCAGATCAAGGAGTTCCACATCAAAGAATCTCTGAACATATGCAGACTCTATTTGATTTTATTCACAATGATTATTACATCTCACCTACAGCATCTTTCGTAAAATCACAAGTAATTCATTTTTACTTTGTTTATATTCATCCATATTTCGATATTAACGGAAGAACATCTCGTACACTTAGTACGTGGTATTTATGTAATCATGAAAACTATGCCTTTACTTTGTTCAATCGAAATATTCCTTTCTCACTTCGTAAATATTATCAAGTGATTCGCAACGCAAAAATTACGCACGATCTTACACCATTTTTAAAATACATGTTAGAAGGTTCTTTCGAAGAGATGAAAAAAGAGCATCAAATCAACAAGATTGCAGAAAACTTCGATGTTTACTTTACTCCATTAGAGCACCAAACGATTTTTTATATTTTATCGATGAAAGGAAATCATACACTCGCTGATTTTTGTAAATTTTACAATTGTCACAATCCTAAGTTAAAGTCTCATGTTATCTATGAAAAAATGATTCTTCCACTCATCGAAAAAGGCATTCTTGAAAAGGGAAACAACACCAATAAAAATATAACAGATACCCTTTCAAATTTCTTTTTTAATTTAAAAACGAAACCAATGCATAAGGAGAAGAAAAAAGTTTATCCAAACGGATAAACTTATTCTTCTTCTTTTTTGTCTAATTTTACTAGAACTTCACGTGGTTTTGAACCTTGTGATGGACCGACGATTCCACGTTCTTCTAATAGATCGATACAACGTGCTGCACGGTTATAACCGAGACGGAATCGTCTTTGCAATAAAGAGGCACTTGCCTTTCCTTGCGTTACGACAAACTCGACAATCTCATTGTAAAGTGGCTCTTCATAGTCATCTTTACTTTCCACCATCGTCGTTGCACCTTTTTCATCATCATCTAGTAATAATGACTCATCATATTTTGCTTTCTGTTGTGAAATCGTATAATCAACGACAGCTTTAATCTCTTCCTCGCTGATAAATGTTCCTTGAATACGAATCGGCATATTTTCACCTTGTGGTAAGAATAGCATATCTCCTTTTCCAAGCAACTTTTCAGCACCTGTCATATCCAAAATCGTACGTGAATCGATACTGCTTGAAACAGCAAACGAAATACGAGATGGAATATTGGCCTTTACGACTCCTGTGATGACATCCGTAGATGGTCTTTGCGTTGCAACGATCAAATGAATTCCTGCTGCACGAGCCATCTGTGTAATACGCATAATAGAATCTTCTACTTCTTTTGCTGCAACGAGCATCAAGTCTGCTAACTCGTCGATGATTACAACGATATATGGAAGTTTTCTCTTCTGTACTTCGTTTGGATTCTTCTCATTGTATTTTTCGACATAAGTATTGTATCCAGCGATATTTTTCGTACCACTTTCACTAAATAAATCGTATCTGTTTTCCATTTCTGCTACGATCTTTTTTAAAGCGATATTTGCTTTCTTCGGATCCGTTACAACAGGAATCAAAAGATGCGGAACCCCGTTGTACATAGAAAGTTCCACTTTCTTTGGATCGACTAAGACAAGCTTTACTTCATCTGGTTTTGCTCTCATCAAGATAGAAGTAATCATACTATTGATACATACTGATTTACCACTACCAGTAGATCCTGCAACAAGTAAGTGCGGTGTCTTATTGATCTCACAATATTTGGGAATTCCCATGATATCTTTTCCAAGTACTGCAAGTAACTTACTACCTTCCATATTCTTTGGAACAGATTCCAAAATTTCTCTTACTGTTACCATACTACTAACTTTATTTGGAAGTTCGATTCCTATCGTCGACTTTCCTGGTATTGGTGCTTGAATATGAACGGATTTTACAGCGAGCGCTAGAGCGATCTCACGTTGTAATCCTAATACTTTACTTACCTTTGTACCAGCTTTTAATTCCATTTCATACTGTGTAACTGTAGGTCCAATATTGATCGCAACGATCTTACCGTTGATACCAAAATCGGAGAACACTTGTCCCAAGATCTTGACGTTATCATCGATCGCTGCCTGATTTTCTTTACTCTTATTTTTGACAGGTTTTGCAAGAAGTGAGATTGGGGGATATTTATACCCTTCTGTATTCATTGGCTCTTCGATAATTTCACCTGTTTTTTCATCCACTTTTAATGCTTCTTTTGCACCGTCATTTTTATGAATCAACTCATCGACACTCGATACGACCACTTTGTCGTCTTTGTCGTAATTATCTTCCGCCTGTCGAATCTCCACTTTATCTTTGTGATCTTTCGTCTTATGCTTCGCATCTTTTGCCTTGTTCATGAAGTATTGAACACTATCGGCGATGCTAAGTCCCGTAAACATGACAGTTCCACAGATAAGCAGTGCCCATACGACGATTTTCGTTCCACCTACATCAAATAGTTTTACAAATAAAATCGAGAAAATCGCTCCGATCACTCCACCACCTTGAATATTCATAATCGTCTTCGTACTCGCCATAAAGTTGTTAATTGTTTCCTTGATAATTTCAAAATCTTTTAAATCGTTCTGAATAATATAATCTAGATGAGAAAACACCAAGATTCCAATGACGAAAACATAGAGTCCAACTAGTTTCGACGTAAAAAAATTCGGCTTTTCTCTTTTCACCATCATGTATCCACCAACGATCAATATCGCAAGTAACAATATATTGTACCAAGTTCCTACTAAAAAGGCACCAAAGGCACTAATCAATCGCCCGACAATTCCAAATCTTCCAAATCCTATGATGGCAATGAGAATCAAAAGAAGACCTTTCAGTTCTACTTGATAATTATTTTTATCTGTTTTTTTGCTATCTTTTCGTTTTTTCTTCTTCGCCATACGATACCCTCCTACGACTCTATGTTCATTATATCACGAAGATGAATTTGACTCAATTTAAAATGTACAGTTGACACTGATTCCACGAAAAAAGACCCTTCTAGGTCTTCTTATATTATCTCTTGTTTTATGTTCGGATTTTTTAATACTTCTATCATAC
>USET01000049.1 GCA_900553765.1 uncultured Mycoplasmatota bacterium | reverse complement strand
CAGGCAATATGTTAAAACCTATGCTGGCCCGTGGTGAACTGCACTGTATCGGTGCGACGACCCTGGATGAGTACCGTAAATATATCGAAAAAGACGGAGCCTTAGAGAGACGTTTTCAAAAAGTATTAGTTAGTGAACCAACCGTAATTGATACGATTACGATTTTACGAGGATTAAAACAACGATTTGAAGTTTATCATGGAGTTAACATCAAAGATAAAGCTTTAGTTGCAGCTGCGACACTTTCCGATCGATATATTACAGATCGTTTCTTGCCTGATAAAGCGATCGATTTAGTGGATGAGGCCTGTGCGACGATCAAGGTACAGATGGATTCTGTACCAACTGCACTTGATACATTGACACGTGATATCATGCGTTTGGAAATTGAAAAACAAGCTTTGAAAAAAGAGAAAGATGAGCTTTCGAAAAAAAGATTAGAAGAGATCGATCAAAAGCTTGCTGGTATGAAAGAACGTGAAGCTAAATTCCGTAAAGATTGGGAAAATGAAAAGCATATCAACGAAAAGATTAGCAAGAAAAAAGAAGAGATCGAGCATGCGAAGTTCGAGTTAGAACAAGCAGAGAATCGTTATGATTTAGAGACAGCAGCACGTCTTCGTCATGGTTCTATTCCAAAATTAGAATCAGAGTTAGAAGAGTTACGAAAAATAGACAGCTCTAAGATTTTAGGGGATACCGTAACCGATGAAGATATCGCAGGAATTATCTCAAAGTGGACGAATATTCCAGTACAAAAATTAGTAGGTGGAGAAAGAGAAAAACTACTTCACTTAAATGAAAATATGAAAAAGAGAGTCAAAGGACAAGACGAAGCACTTGAGCTTGTAAGTGAAGCGATTATTCGCGCACGTGCAGGAATTAAAGATCCGAATCGACCAATTGGTTCTTTCTTATTCTTAGGTCCAACTGGTGTTGGAAAAACAGAAGTAGCACGTACACTTGCTTACGAATTATTCGATGATGAACGCCATATGGTACGTATCGATATGAGTGAATATATGGAAGCACATTCTGTTTCTCGTTTAGTTGGAGCACCTCCTGGATATGTTGGATATGACGAAGGAGGACAATTAACGGAAGCAGTACGTAGAAATCCTTATAGCATCGTATTATTTGATGAAATTGAAAAAGCACATCGTGATGTATTTAATATCTTACTTCAAATTCTAGATGATGGGCGCATCACAGATTCTCAAGGAAGAACGGTTGATTTTAAAAATACGATCATTATCCTAACTTCTAATTTAGGAAGTGAGTATATTTTAGATAAAGAAGAGAACAGTGAAGAACTTGTCATGAATGCAGTAAGACATACATTTAAGCCAGAGTTTATTAATCGATTAGATGAGATCATCGTATTCCATTCTCTATCGAAAGATGTCGTATATGATATTTTGGATAAGATTATTTCTGAGATCGAATATCGTTTACGTGATCAGAAAATAAAGATTACGTTAACAGAGAATGCAAAAGATTATATCATAGACCAATCTTACGATGAAAACTATGGAGCGCGTCCGATCAAACGTTATGTAAGTCGTCATCTTGAGACGTTGATTGCAAATAAACTAATTCAGGACGAAATCAAGTTTAATTCGGAGATTATCGTCGATATAAAAGATGGAAATTTCTATATAAAATAGGAGGAATCACTTCCTCTTATTTTTATTTTGTCATATTGTAAAATAAGAAGATATGTGCTAAAATGAAAACAATGCAAAGGTGAAGTAAGGAGGGATTTCATGGAAAAATACATTCCAGATGTATATCAAAAAAGTATTTACACCATCGATTATCAAAAATTGAAATCCAGTGGAATTCATTGTTTATTATTCGATTTAGATAATACATTGGTTCCAGCTAGCGTAAAAGTGCCGAATAAGAAAATAAAAGAATTATTTGAAGATTTGAAGGAACAGGGATTTCAATTAATTTTATTTTCTAATAGTCCAAAAAAAAGAGTAAAAGCATTCGCAGATCAATTAGCGATCGGATATATTTCTAGTGCGATGAAACCACTAAGTGCAAAGTTTCAGAAAGTGATGAAAAAGTATCATTATGAAGAGAGTGAAGTTGCAATTATCGGGGATCAAATGCTTACAGATATTCTTGGAGGAAATAAAGCAGGAATCACGACAGTTTTAGTTAATCCAGTAAGTAAGCATGATATGGTATTTACGAAAGTGAATCGTTTTTTAGAAGAAAGAATTATGCATAAACTTCGCGAGAAAGATTTGTTTGTGAAAGGAAAGTATTATGACTAAGTATTGTGAAGGGTGTGGAGCAGTACTACAAACAACTGATCGTAATATCGAGGGCTATGTGAGCGATATGGAACATACGTTATGCGAACGTTGTTTTCGTATACGAAATTATAACGACTATAAGAGTATTGCAAAGGATAATACAGAATTCATGACGTTATTAGAAAAAATTAACGAAACGAACGACCTTGTAGTGCTTGTTGTAGATTTAATGCACATTCATCCGGATATTCAAAAAATAGCTTGTGCATTACATAATCCACTTCTTTTAGTCCTTACTAAGCGAGATTTGTTGCCACGAACGACTTACGATTCTAAACTACTTCAATATGTAGATCGTTTTCAGATTCCATTTGTCGATAAAGTGATGATTAGTAGTAGAAAAAATGATCATATGGATGAACTTTACGAAAAAATTCAAAAGTATCAAACCAGTCCTAACGTCTATGTTGTCGGACTTACGAATGCAGGAAAATCTACGATGTTGAATCAGATGATTTATAATTATAGCGACGTAAAAAGAGAGATTACGACGAGTATGTTACCGTCGACGACGATGAATTTCATCACGATTCCGATTTCAGAAGGATTGACTTTTATCGATACTCCTGGAATTTTGGATCAAGGTAACATGCTGGAATATATCGACTATCCAACGATGAAAAAAGTCGTACCAAGATCAGAGATTCGCCCAAGAACTTATCAGATTAAGGATGCACAGACGCATGTGATTGATTCTTTACTTCGCGTCGATTATAAAACACAAAATAGCGTAACTTATTATATTTCTAACGTGTTAAAAGTAGAGAGGTATTATAAAAATACGGATCGTTTACAAGAGTTAGAACGCCATGAAATTACTGTTTGCGAACGTGAAGATGTAGTGATTTCTGGATTTGGATTCATCAAAATTATGAAACCTTGTAAATTGACACTATTTACATTAAAAGGTGTGAGTGTATATACGAGAGATTCTTTGATTTAATTAGGAATTTCTCTTTTTTTTTTTCGCTCTTTGGTATATAATATTAGAAGAATAGAGAGGGATTCTATGTTAGGAAAAATTATCGGAATGGAAGGAAATATCGTACTTGTAAAGTTGAGTGTCGATTTAAATACTTCCCAAAATTTAATTAACTTATACGCTTTGATGCAAGATACTGAAAAAATCAGTGTAGGTGAAATATCCGATATCAAAGATGGAGTAGCATATGTCAACTTACAAGGTGAGATGATTAACAATCGATTTGTATTTGGAGTTGTTAGAAAACCTGCTTTTAATGCGAGAGTTACGCTTGTTCCAAAGGAAAACATCGGTACGATCATCAGTGTAGATGACTATAATGAGAAAAAAGATTTAATCTTAGGAGAGAGTGCTGTTTATGCTGGACAACAAGTTGCAGTTAATATCAACGGTTTCTTCGCAAACCACTTTGCTATTTTTGGAAATACTGGTAGTGGTAAATCTTGTAGTGTTGCTCGTGTAATTCAAAATATCTTCGAGAAAAAAACAGTGGTTCCTTATCGTGCTAGTCTATTTATCTTTGATGCGTATGGAGAATACCATTCAGCAT
This sequence comes from uncultured Mycoplasmatota bacterium, assembly GCA_900553765.1. Taxonomy (GTDB): domain Bacteria; phylum Bacillota_I; class Bacilli_A; order RF39; family UBA660; genus Fimihabitans; species Fimihabitans intestinipullorum. The sequence goes on along the minus strand of USET01000049.1, from coordinate 3,527 downwards.
TCAAAGAACTTTATAAAAAAGCGCCAGAAGTAAGTTTCAAAGCATATACGACTAATCCGGATGTCGGGGATAGTGAGATGCTTAGAATTCCATTATGGTTACTAAGTGTAGACGATGTTGCTATTTTGCTTGGAGCAGAGAAACATTCACAGTTACCTATTATCGAAAAAGCGTTAAAGCTTGTTACGATTTTTGGACGTGAAGAAAGTTTAGTTATCAAGCATAAAAACGATATTATCGCACGTGCTGTTTTGGATATTCTTTCAAGTGGACGTCCACCGGCTCAAATTCGTGACCAGGTAATGTCTGTATTATCCTACTATAATACGAAGGAATTAAATTTGGATTCTATCATTTATCAACCTGGATATTCAAGACCACTAAAGCAATGTCTATTCATCGATGCGACAGGGAAAATTCGTGATATGGAATTACTTACGAGCTTTATAGAGTCGTTCTTAGCAGAAGATCTAGAGTTAACACTTCCTGACGGAACATTTATGTACAATTTAAAAGATTTAAAAATGGCATTTGATTTTGCTTTAATTGCAGAAGGTGTCTTAAAAAGTGAGAAAATTTTCGACGATGTCAACATGTTGAAAGTAAGATTACACTCTTTAGTAAATGGTGAATATGGAGCTTATTTTGATTATCCAAAATTTGTAACAAAACAACAATATATTCATGAATTATTAACAGCACCGAACGGAAGAAAAGCACAGATTGTCAATTTTAATATCAACTACGTAGATGACCGTATGGCAAAGAATTTAACTAAGATTTATTCGAAGTTATTATTCGACTATGCGAAAGAATTAGAACAACGTGCATCGTTTCCTTTCCATATTATTCTAGAGGAGGCTCACCGTTATGTACAAAACGATAACGACATCAACCTTCTCGGATATAATATTTTCGAACGTATCACGAAAGAGGGACGTAAATACGGAGTTATTTTAGGATTAATTTCTCAGAGACCGAGTGAGTTATCTGAAACCGTTATTTCGCAGTGTAACAATTTCTTAATTTTGAAGATGTTACACCCGAAAGATGTTGGATATATTAGAGATATGGTTCCAAACGTAACAGATGATATCATACGTAAGATTAAAATTTTACAACCAGGAAGTTGTATGGCATTTGGAAATGCCTTCAAAGTTCCAGTGCTTGTTAAATTTAAAATGCCAGATCCAGAACCATCATCTAATAGCTGTGATGTTAGCAACATTTGGTTTATCGAAAGAAAAGCGTAAAAAAGTTCTATCATACGATAGAACTTTCTTTTTTATAATAATATCCTTGATAAGTATTGCGCCTTGCGAATTCTTTATCGATTTCGTTCATGACGCAAAATTTTTTTAAGAGCCAAAGAGGTTCGATGAGATCCTCTTTTTTCGGATCACCTGTAACTCTATGAATGACGATATTAGGATCGAGATGTTCCAATTGATCGCATATGATATCCGTATATTCTTCTCTTGTTAAGACATGAAAAGGTTTCTTTTGATACAGTGTAGCGAGTGGAGTATCTTTGATGATATGCAACATATGTATTTTAACACCTTGGATGTCGAGACGATTGAGATACTTTGCTGTTTCGACCATCATTTCTTTTGTTTCGTATGGTAATCCATTGATAATGTGAACGACGACATTGATGTTTCGCTCTCTTAATTTTTTCACCATTGTTTCAAAACATTCTAGTGTATGACATCGATTAATAAGATGAATCGTTTCTTCGTGAATCGATTGCAATCCTAATTCTACCGTGAGATAAGTTCGTTTTGAAAGTTCTTCTAGGTAGTCTAAACATTCATCTGTAATAGAATCAGGTCTCGTTGCAATGGAAAGGCCAATGACCCCGGGTTGTTTCAAAATCAGTTCGTATTTTTCTTTTAAAATAGAGAGGGGAGCGTACGTATTGGTACGGGCTTGAAAATATCCGATATATTTACCACTTGGCCATTTCTTTTGCATCATTAAAACGCCATCTTGAAATTGTTTTAATAAGTGATCGTTTTTTCTTCCGGCAAATTCACCACTTCCGAGCTTAGAGCAGTAAATACACCCACCAGTTCCAACAGTACCATCGAGATTTGGACATGAAAAGCCCCCGTTTAAACTAATCTTAAATACTTTGGTATGAAATTTTTGCTCGTATGCGTAGGTGAGAGTGTGGTATCTTTTATTCGTGTTCGAGTATAAAAATGGATTCATGTGAAACCTCCTTCATTTCTTATGATATCATTTCTCGAACTTTTTTTGTGAAAAAATAATGAAAAAAACGAAAAAAGGACAAAAAACCTTTATATTATAAGGCAATTGTGATATGATGAGTAAGGAGGTAGAATATGAAAAAGTATGGTTTATTAAAAGCATTAGGAATTGTATTTTTAATCTTTGTTGTACTTTCTTGGCTGATTCCAATTGGAAGTTACGCTAGTGGAACATTCGCATTAGATGTAACAGCGCCTATGGGATTGTTCGATCTTATCCGCGTTCCACTACTTACGGTTAGTAACTATGCCATTTATGGAATTATCGTACTTTTGATTGGTGGACTTTACGGAGTCATGAATCAAAGTGGGGTATATACAAAATTATTAAATGCAATGACGAAGAAGTTCAAAGGGCACGAAAAAAGATTTTTAATTCTTAGCATTGTATTATTTGCGATTTTATCGTCAATCTCAGGATTAAATTTCGCAATCTTAGTTATTGTTCCATTATTCATTAGTGCAATTTTATTACTTGGATATGACAAGATGACTGCACTTATGTCAACGATCGGTGCAATGATCGTCGGAACAATTGGTTCTACATACGGATTTAATGTATGTGGATACGTCAATTACTATTTTGGAATCGATGTAAACAATGGTATTTTCGTTAAACTTGCAATGTTAGCACTTACGACGATCGTATTTATCTTATACGTAACGAGTGCAAAACGTCTTAAGAAAATCGAAATAAAAGAAAAAGCAAAAGCAGAGAAAAAAGCTGCAAAGACAGAAAAAGTAGAGAAAAAGTCAACGAAGAAAGAAGCCGCTAAGAAAACTGCAAAAAATACAAAGGCTACAAAAGAGAAGAAAGTTGTTGCAACTAAGGCTGAAGCAACAAAAGAAGATAAAATAGCAATTCCTCTTTATAATGAAAAAGAGGAGAAAAAGAAGAGTATTTGGCCTCTTGCCATCGTACTTGCTTTAACATTTATTTTCTTATTAGTTGCAATGTTTAACTGGCGTTATGGATTTGAAGTTACACTTTTCGAAGAAATTTATGAATCTATTATGGCTGTCGAAATTAAAGGATATGCAATTTTACAAAATATTCTAGGAAGTTTGAGTCCACTTGGATATTGGACGATAACAGAACTTGGAATTGTATTAATTATTCTTACATTACTAATTGGATGGTTATACAATGTAAAATTCAAAGATGGTTTAGATGCATTTATCGAAGGTGCAAAAGAAGTTTTACCAGTTGCTATCTACGTGACACTTGCTAATATTATTATGGCGGTTGTC
>USET01000048.1 GCA_900553765.1 uncultured Mycoplasmatota bacterium | reverse complement strand
TATCTTGTGAAACTGGTTCTAACTTCAATTTTACTGTAACTCCTTTTGGTTTGACATTTGCTGGAGTTTCTCTTTCTGCCAATATTTTCTTGATATATTCATCTGTCTTTCGAACAGTCATTCTATCTTGTATTATTTTATGCGCAACTGCTGCTTGCATATCTATTGGTAAACGCAATAACGATCTTGCATGTCTTTCCGAAATTTGTTCTTCCAATAACGCCTCTTGAACATCTTCATCCAAATTAAGCAATCTTAATTTATTTGCGATCGTCGATTGTGTTTTTCCTAACTTATCTGCCAATGCTTCCTGAGTTAAATACCCCATATCTAGAATCTTTTTGTAAGAAACAGCTTCTTCGATTGGAGTCAAATCTTTACGTTGAACATTCTCGATTAAAGCGACCTCCGCACTATCACGATCATTTAAATCAGTAATAATTGCTGGGATCGTTTGTTTTCCCGCCATTAAGCTTGCTTTATATCTTCTCTCGCCAGCAATTATTTCATATTTATCATCAATTTGACGTACCACAATAGGTTGAATGACACCGTGTTCTTTAATCGATTCGGACAATTCCAAAATTGCATCTTCATTAAATTTTATTCTCGGTTGAAACCTATTAGGTAATATATCATCAACATTTAATTGTACTACTTTACGCTCTTCATTCATCCTACAACGCCCCTTTTATTCTAGTAACATTATACATTGCTTTGTGAAATATTACAATCTATTTTGGGAAATATTTTAAAATTATTTCCCAAAAAAAGACCTATAATGGTCTTTTCTTAATTTCACTATATTTTCTAGGATATTTTTTACTTGTCTCTCCTACTTTTTTTAGTTTAAGAATAGATCTCAAGCTCTTCTCAAACGGTAATTCAAATTTTTCCAACGATTCTATTTCTACCTTTAATATTTGTATTGCTTTAGAAGATAATACCATCTCTTCTTCGATTGAAGCCTTCATCGGAATAAAGTATTTCCCAACTTTTACAAGTGGCACACAATATTCTAAAAGTACAGGCAATGATGCAACCGCACGAGCCGTGACAACATCAAATTCTTCTCTGTGATTTTGTGCAAATTCTTCTGCCCTTGCATGATATACTTCTACATTTTTAAGATCTAATTCTTGAATGACTTGATTTAAAAAGTTAACTCGTTTTTGTAGAGAATCTATTAATACTACTTTTAAATTGGGAAATAATATTTTAATTACAATTCCTGGAAATCCAGCTCCTGTTCCTACATCACATAAACTCTTTTCATTGTTGAGATCTATTGCAGAAGCAAGGGTTGCACTATCGTAAAAATGCTTCAAATATACTTGATCTTTCTCTGTAATTCCCGTTAAATTCATCACTTTGTTCCATTCAATTAAAAGCTCATAATATTTCTCTAACTGTTTTAATTGTAATTCTGTTGGCGTTATATTAATTTTACTTAGTTCCTGAATAAATTCTTGTTCTGTCATTGGTTACCACCTTTTTTTAAATATACCATCAAAATAGAAATATCAGATGGATTTACACCACTAATTCGAATAGCTTGTCCAATAGATGTTGGACGAACCTCTTTTAATTTTTGTCTTGCCTCACTTGCAATATTTACAATTTTATCATAATCGATAGTTTCAGGAATTTTTTTAGCTTCTAAGCGTAACATTTTTTCTGCTTCTTTTTGAGCTTTTAATATATATCCTTCATATTTATTATGAATAAGCACCTGTTCTTGAATCTCATCTGTATATGGAATTTCTATAAAATGTTGTAAATGCTGCATTGTTATTTCAGGTCTTTTTAACAAATTGTATAAACTAATTCCATCTTTTAATTCAGTACTTGGTATCGATTTAAGATAATCATTTACTTCTCTTGTAGGAGTTACTTTATGCTCTTTCAAATAATTTGTTAACGCTTCTATTTCTTGCTTCTTTTGACAATATTTTTTATATTTTTCCTCGTTGATTAATCCTACTTGATATCCATATTCTCTCAATCTTAAATCTGCATTATCACTTCTTAGTAGTAATCGATATTCTGCACGCGATGTCAAAAGTCGATAAGGATCTCTAACCCCTTTGGTTACTAAATCGTCAATTAATACGCCAATATAAGCATCACTACGCTTTAAAACGAGCGGTTCTTTATGTTCCAACGATAATGAAGCATTAATTCCTGCCATCAAACCTTGACAAGCAGCTTCTTCATATCCACTAGTACCATTGATTTGACCAGCTGTATATAAATTCTGAATTATTTTTGTTTCTAATGTTGGTTTTAATTGAGTTGGATAAATTGCATCATACTCGATCGCATAAGCATATTTTTTGATCACTGCATGCTCTAGTCCTTTTAAAGAATGTACCATTTCTTCTTGTACATTATATGGCATACTTGTCGAAAATCCTTGAATATAGATTTCATCCAGATATCTACTTTCCGGTTCTAAGAACAATTGATGTCTTTCTTTGTCTGCAAAACGAACTATTTTATCTTCGATCGATGGACAATATCTAGGGCCAATCCCCTCGATGTCATCAAGTCCTCCATACATGCTTGATTCATTTAAATGATCACGTATAATTTGGTGCGTCTTTTCACTTGTATAAACTAGATAACAAGAAATTTGATCATCTATATCGTAAAAAGGTTCACAATCATGACTAAACGTATGATATACACTATCTCCTTTTTCCTCTTGTGTTACAGAAAAATCGATGCTACTTTTTAAAATTCGTTGTGGAGTTCCTGTCTTTAATCGTATGATTTTAAAACCAAGATCTTTCAAACGATCACTTAAATGATTACTAGGTTTTTCTCCGTGAGGACCTTCTCTTCTTCTTGTATCTCCTACTAGAATATCTGCCTTTAAATAAGTACCCGTCGTCAATATAACTCTCTCGCTTGTGATTTTCGTTTCATCATCTAAAATAACTCCTTTAGCACAATGATCTTCAACAATTAAATCTTCTACCATACATTCTAATACAGTTAAATTCTCTTGATGAAATAGTGTTTTTCTCATTTCTTCAGGATATGTTATCTTATCTGCCTGAGCACGTAATGCACGTACTGCCGGTCCTTTTTTGCTATTTAACATTTTCATTTGAATCAAGGATTTATCTGCATTGATTCCCATTTCTCCACCTAATGCATCGATTTCACGAACTACAATTCCCTTGGCACTTCCTCCAATGGATGGATTACATGGCATATCGGCGATATTTTGAATATTTCCAGTTGCTAATAATGTTTTATGTCCTTTACGAGCACAAGCAAGAGCAGCTTCACATCCTGCATGTCCTCCCCCTACTACAATAACTTCATAATCCATGTATTCCACACTCCTTTTTTATACCTTTCAATTATACTATGTTCTTATGAAGAACACAAACATTTCATTTTCCGCAATGTATTCTAGCATAAGATACAGCTAGAATCAACAAAAAAGAAGATTTTCATCTTCTACCCTAATGCGACATCCATAATCATCATTACACCAAAGCCAATCAATGTAAAAATTGCCATCAAATCTTTTTGTTGATTCGTTTGACTTTCCGGTATCAATTCTTGGACGACAACATATATCATAGCCCCAGCTGCGAAAGCTAGTAAAAATGGTAATAAAAATCTAATATTAACTACCAATAAAGCTCCTAGTACTCCTGCAATCGGTTCAACAATTCCACTCAATTGACCATAAAAGAAAGCTTTTTTTCTCGAATATCCTTCCCTTCTTAGTGGAAAAGATACTGCGCTACCTTCTGGAAAATTTTGAAGCCCAATTCCAATTGCTAACGTGACTGCAGATGCAAGTGTCGCACCTTCTAAGCCATAGGCTAAAGATCCAAAAGCTACTCCAATTGCAAGTCCTTCTGGAATATTATGCAATGTAATAGAAACAATCAACATTAAACATAGTTTAAAGCTTTCTGATTTTGTTTCGTGTTGTTTCTTAGGATGTTTTTGAAGATATACTTTGTATACATTATCTCCTATAAATAAAAGTAATCCTCCGCTCATGAAACCTAATAGAGCCATCAGCCAAGCATTCATCCCTAGCGTTGTAGACATCTCTATCGATGGTTCTAATAAAGACCAGAATGAAGCAGCAATCATGACACCAGCTGCAAATCCCAGCATTCCATCCATAAAACTTTTATTTATTTTTTTCATTAATAGTACTAAACTAGCACCTAATGCTGTAATACTCCAAGTAAACAAAGTTGCAAGCAATGCTTGCCATGTACAAGATAAACTTGTAAACCAAGAAACCATACTTTCCCTCTTTCAATCTTTATTTTCCCAAACAAAATTGACTGAATAATTGGTCTATTAATTCTTCTTCATATGATTCCCCAATAATTTCTCCTAATAAATTCCATATATTTTTAATATCGATTTCCACCATATCGATCGGCATATGATTCTTAATTCCTTCTTCTACTTCTCTTAAAGAATCTAATGCCTGTTTTAAAATAGCAATACTTCTCGCATTTGTTAAATAAGTCATATCGCTGGTTTCAATTTTTTCTAAACCAAATAATTCTTTGATCTTATTCTTTAATTCTTCGATTCCTTCATTCCTTAATGCACTCATATATATGATATGATCAACATCTATTTTACTTAAATCTATTTTTTGTTGTAAATCTGTTTTATTTACAATGACAATATAGTTTTTATTCTGCTCTTTTAATTTATTTAAAAGTGTGAGATCTTCAGAATCCAAAGCTTCATTTCCATTTAATACAAATAGTACTAAATCAGACTCTTCCATGAATGATAAGCTTTTTTCAACACCTATTTTTTCGACGATATCATCTGTTTTTCTAATACCCGCTGTATCGATCATGTGGAGCAATACTCCGTCGATATTGATTGTTCCTTCGACAATGTCCCGTGTCGTTCCAGCAATATCAGTAACAATTGCCTTGTCTTCTTCTAAAAGTTGATTTAAAATACTACTCTTTCCTACATTTGGTCTGCCAATAATAGAAGTTTTGATTCCTTCTTTTACGATTTTTCCATTCTCACTATTTCTTAAAATACGATGCATTTCTTCTTTTACCTTAGCCATCGATGGTAATATTTTTTCCGTTGTTAACTGCTCGATATCTTCATATTCTGGATAATCGATATTCACTTCTATATTAGCGATAATTTCTACTAAACTCTGTCTTAAATTATGAATCATAGTAGAAACTTTTCCACTTACTTGATTGATTGCTAAATCACGAGATTGATCCGTTTTAGCAGAGATTAAATCCATTACTCCTTCTGCTTCTGTTAAATCAATTCTTCCATTTAAAAAAGCTCTTTTCGTAAATTCTCCAGGTTCGGCAAGACGACAACCATGTAAAAGAAGTAATTCTAATACCTTATTTGTCGTTGCAATTCCACCATGACAATTAATTTCAACTATATTTTCTGTTGTAAATGTACGTGGAGATAACATAACTGTTACTAATACTTCATCTACAATTTTGTCCTTTTCTATTATATGTCCATAATGAATTGTATGTGTAGGCACTTTTCTTAGATCTTTTCCATCCCATATTTGATCTACTATATCTAATGCATCTGACCCGCTTACTCGCACAATAGAAATCGCTCCTACTCCAAGTGCTGTCGAAATTGCTGCGATTGTATCTTCCATCTTATCACCTCTTTTTCTTTTTTATTCCTAAATACATAGGCCAATCACTTGGCTTTTTTAGTACTTCTAATGAATCATATTTATCCATAAGTGTTACAATCCAACTTTCTGCATATCTTGGAGGCGTAATTGTAACAGGAAACATATGTCTTACAATCATATTCTTAATTTTAGGATTCATATATTCTGGGAAATATTTAGAAGCATTTTCATATGCTTCTTTCCCATGCCTAAAAGCGTGTTGTTCAAAAAATTTTTTCTTTTCTGTACACTCCTGCCCTGGATTTGTATAAAAATCATGTAATAACGCTCCGATTGCTATACTTTTATAATCTAAATGTAATCTCTTAGCCATACTATAAGAACGTTTTGCGACTCTTAAACTGTGTTCATACACAGAAGTATCTACATGATGCATGTAACTTTTCCTTTTTTGAAACTCAGGATGTTCTAAAATAAATTTCACATATTCATAAAATTCACGTTCATCTTCTTTTCTCATCTTATCATCCTTGTCTACGTGCTATTGTAAATGATTTCAATACGATAGTCAAGGCAACAAAAAAAAACTATATATGATATATAGTTTGAATCTTCATGATATGCAATGGTAACAAATCTATCTACACCCTCACCTGTCGAAAAAGATGTCAGATGATCATATTTACTTACTACATTATGCACTAATCGACGTTGATAAGAATTCATAGGATCTAATTTCACATCGACATGACTAGCCAATACTTCTTTTGCAATTTTTTTAATTTCGTATTCGAAATTTTTATTTTTATGTGCTTTGTAATGTGAAGCGTCTAAATCTACTTTAATTGGGAAACCAGTTTGTTTTTGCAATGCTTGTCTCATAATTATTTGCAATGCGTTCAAAGTTCTACCATCTTTCCCAATTAATATCGCATTATGATTGCTTACTAATGTAACATGAAAAATATCCTCTTGTTCTCTTACTTCACAATTTATTTCTATTTTCATCTGATTCGCAATTGTAGACATAAAACTTTTGATAAATTCTTTGATTTCATCCTTAGAAATAACTTCTATTTTATATTTTTTTGCTTTAAATAGCGATCCTTCTTTTGTCTCTTCCCTCATATATAATTGATCTTTTGTTACCATTAAAGTTCCAAGACATCTTTCCATTACTTCCTCTTCGTTTTTTCCTTCAAACACATGTGTCTCTAGCATTTTTGTTTCCTCCTCTTTACAACTAAATTTTGAATAATTGTAAACGTATTATTTACGATCCAATATAATGCAATTCCAGTAGATAAAGATAATGATGCGATTCCGATAAAAATAACCATCATATTACTCATCATTTTCATTTGATTGGCTTGCTCTCCACTCATTGCTGCTCCACTATTCAATCTCATTGAGAAATAGCTTGCTGCAATTACGAGAACAACTGTAATAATATAAATATATTGTCCATGTCCTAAAGCAGATAATGGATTTGTACCTAAATGGAATCCAAATAATACTTCTTCAAAAATTACAGGTAGACGATTCATTGCTTCGTAAAAAGCAAAGAATAATGGAATTTGAATTAAACTAAACAAACAACCAGACATTGGATTAATATTGTATTTTTTATAAATTCCCAACATTTCTTGATTCTTACGCATCAAACTTTCTTGATCTTGTTTATTTCTATATTTTTTCTCTAATCGATCTAATTCTGGACGCGCTAATTTTAAATTTTCTGATTGCATTGCTGTTTTCTTAGT
>USET01000047.1 GCA_900553765.1 uncultured Mycoplasmatota bacterium | reverse complement strand
TTTAACAGAGAGCTTTCCATTACTACCATGGAAAGCTTTTTAGTATGTGATTATATTAGAAAATGTCATAAAATACGCTAAAACTGCCCATTGAAATTTCCTTAAATTTAATGTATAATAGAAGGGTATGAATACATTAAATGAAAGGATTTTTTTATGGGATTTTTTGATAAATTAAAAAAAATTGTAAGTAAAGATACATTTGAAGATAAAAAAGAAAAAAAGAAAGAGAAGGATAGTAGGATCGAAATCAAAGAAGAATATATTGCGATCGGAGGAATTGTACTTTTCTTATTACTAGTATTATGGTTAAAGCATAAGCAAAAATGAACCTGAGAATGGTTCTTTTTTTTTGCGCAAAAAAAAAGAGAGTAGGTATCTACTCTCGAATGACAACGGTTCGTTTGAATGTTTTCGTAAAGTCTCCATACGTCACCGTATAGGTAATTGTATAGGTATTGGCTGCTGTTGTATCAACTTTTGTTGCTGGAGCACCCGTCGCATCTACAATTGTTGTTTTGATAGTTGCATCATCGGTGACATCCACACCATCTTCAGTAACTTTTACAGAGTATTCTGTGTAAGCTCCACCAACTGTTAGAGTAATTGTTTCACTACCTACGAGTTGTGCAGTAATCGTTGTTTTTAACCCGGATAAGTCTACTTTCGTTTCTGCTCCGGCACTTTCTAAAGAAGCATCGTTTACATAAGTTGCTTTTACTACATAGGTAGAAGCACTTTTAGCGCTGACTGTAAATGATATTTGTGTTTCGGCAGTTGATTGTATCAAACGAAGTGACCCATCTGTATTTTTTGCATAAACGTTATATTTAACTCCACCTAATGCAGCATTTTTAGGATCGACCTTATTCCATGAAAGAGTAACAGTCGTTCCTTTTAAAGAACTTGTAAGACCTGTAGGTGTATCTAATACAGTGTAATTTTCAGATACTTCTGTAGGTTCTGTTCCTTTTTTGAATAGTTCTGTACGTCTCATGTTAGCTGGTGTATTTGGTCCTGCTAGTTTTGCTGGATTTGATCCCATTTCAACTTCTACAGCAACAACACCACTTGGCATCTGGAATTCTGCATTTGAAGTGAAGAATCCTCTTGCGACAGCTTGGAACAATCTACGATGTCCACCAGTATTAACTGTACTTACATGATTTGGATCAATTTTGTCATATCCATACCAAACAGAAATTGCGTATTGAGTATTGTATCCAGTTACCCATAAGTCGTTAACAGCATTATCTGGGAATCCATAACGTTGGATTACTTCTTTCGTAAAGTTAGAAGTACCAGTCTTCGCTGCAAATTTTACACCATTTACCATGTTAGATCCGACTCCGAAGTCTGAAGCGTCGTATAGAACACTAGAAATCATGTATGCTGTTTCTGGACTCATGACCTTTTTCTTTTCTACTTTATGTTCGTAAGTTTCACCAGAATTACGATATACGATTTTTGTAAATGTATAAGGTTTAATATAGTAACCACCATTTGCGAAAGCTGCGTATGCTGCAGACATCGTGAGTGGGCTTTCTCCGTTATATCCACCTAATGCGTGAGCTTCATGGATAAGTCCATTATCGGAAACTTCAGGAGAGAGTCCAAGAGACTCAGCAAATGCTTTGATTTGCGAATTTTTATTTTGCTGGAATGCTTTTAATGCTGGAATATTACGTGATTGAGCGAGTGCATCACGTAGAGTCATAAATCCTTGGAATTTACGGTCCCAGTTTTCAATTGGAGTACCGTCTGTATATGTATGTGGTTCGTCGACAAAAGGCGTATAGGTAGACCAATTCTGATATTCGATACCTGGACCATAGTCGTAGATTGGTTTTGCTGTCGATCCGATCTGTCTATCTATCATCGTTGCGCGGTTATAATCACGTACTCCTGAACGATTTCGACCAGCACCAATTGCAGCAACCGCACCTGTTTTTACATCGATGACTGAGATTCCTGCATTTACGGAATCATTTTCCCACTTAAACGTTTCTCCTGACATAATGTCATCTACGTGTTTTTGTTGTTCTTTATTCATCGTTGTATAGATCTGCATAGATACGTTATATGGATTTTGTCCTGTGACATCGATTACATCTTCGATGACAGTATCAACAAATGCTTGATAAGTATCTACTTGACCTGTCGTTTCTGAGTTTTTCAATAGTTTATCTACCGATAGTGCTTCTGCGGCTTTTCGTTCTTTCGATGTGATATATCCATGGCGTTCCATGAGATATAGAACGGTATTACGACGCTTTTCTGCAGCTTCTGGATGTAGATATGGGTCGTATGAATTTGGTGCCTGGAATAGTCCTGCGATCAAGGCAGCCTCTGCTAAGTTGATATCTTTAGCACTTTTTCCAAAGTAGGTTAAACATGCTTGTTCTACACCGTAAGCACCACTACCTAAATAAGGTGCATTGACATAGAACTCCATGATTTCTTTCTTACTATAGTTTTGTTCGACTTGGAAGATCGACATATAAATGTCTGTAAATTTTCTCGTAATACTACGTTGAGTAGAAGTAAAGTGATTCTTTACAATTTGCATTGTCAACGTAGATGCTCCACCGGCGTTTCTTCCTAATACTGTACCAATTCCAGCTTTTAAGAAACGAGGTAAATCGAATCCATTGTGTTGGAAGAAACGAGAATCTTCTGTTGCAATAATGGCATTGACCAATACTTCTGGAAGTTCATCATAGGTAATTTTTTCACGATTTTCACTTCCTAGTTTTGCAACGACATTTCCCTCTACATCATATACGATAGATGCTTCTTGGTGATATAGTTTTTCCGGGTCAAACTGAGGTGCATTGATGACGATGTATGCCATGAATGCTGCAACAGCGAGGAAACATATAATAAAGAAGATCAGAATTGCAAGTAAGATCTTTTTTCCTCTTCTTTTTTTCTTTCGTGACGAGTCACTATGCCTCACAGCTTTTGCCGAATGTCGTGGTTTTGGCTTTGCCTTTTGCTTTTTTAAAAACGACGGAACTAAGATGATTACATCGATAATTCCTAATACTAAGAATGCTTTTAAAAAGCCGATTGCCAAAGTTCCAACGATGAGTGCAATGATGCTGACTAAAATGACAGCACATTCAAATTGATTGTTTCGAATAAATCGTTTTACTTTCTTCATAATGCTTCTCCTTTAAAATAAATTTCATCTAATACTGATAAATAATCTAATCGAGGAGTATATTTCTCTTTGATTAGAAAGCCCTCTTTTTCGAAAAAAGAGACAGGGATTGACTTCCTATTTGTGTTTGTTAGGAATGCTTGAAGTTTACTACCATCTAGAAGATATGTCAAATTCAAGGTTGAAAATCGTACGATGAGAAATCCAATTCCTCCATGTCTACGGATATCCTCTAAATGTTTAATTTGATGTGAATGAATATTCGATAGTGGAAATCGTGTCTTATATCTCGTTTCTTTTGCTTCGAAATCAATATATCGTCCCTTATAAATGCCATTATAGTCTGTAGTTGACGGAGTTTTATAATAGGCTTCGCGAATCACTGCGTCAATTCGCGAGTGATAATCTACTCTAGAGACAGTAATTGGCGTCGGTTTTTTATAGATAATTGCGATATCATTGTTTCGATAGTAAAGATTTGTTTCATTGATGTCTGCTTCCAGACTCATTCCTCTGTTGCTATACGATACTTCGTGTTTCGTCTGCTTTTTAATTCCACCAGGATAATTCATATACTTCACCATTTTAATTATACTATAAAACAGTGAGAAAAGAAATGATTTTTCATGGAAATTTTCATTTGACAATCGAAAGATGAAAGAATATATGTCAAGCTTTTTTGACAGGAAAAGAGAGAACATGATATAATTTATGAGTCAAAGAGAAAATACGGGTGAGATTATGAAGATAACGAGTGTAGAGTTAAAAGTGAGTGCTGTCAGACGTAGTCAGTATCCTACGGATAATAAACCAGAATTTTTAATGGTTGGGAGAAGTAATGTAGGGAAGAGTAGTTTTATCAACACTTTAATCCATCGTAAAAATTATGCACGTACGTCTTCCAATCCTGGAAAGACACAGACGATCAATTTTTATCTAGTAAATGATGCTTTTTATCTAGTGGATGCTCCGGGGTATGGGTTTGCTAATTTAAGTAAGAAGCACCGTAAAAAATTTGGATTGATGATGGAAGATTACATGACGAATCGTAAAAATCTAAAACAAGTGTTTATGTTGATCGATTTTAGACATAAACCTACGAGTGATGATATTTTAATGTACGATTTTTTGAAACATTATGAAATACCTGTTACGATCGTCGCAACGAAGATTGATAAAGTAGGAATTACATCTCATCAAAAACAGAGAAATTTAATCTTAGATGCATTAGAGCTAGTTGTTGGCAATGATTTTGTCATGTTTTCTAATGTAACGAAAGCCGGAAAAGATGAGATTCATCAAAAGATAGAAAATAACATCTAGATCGATCGCAAAACTTACCAAAAGACATAGGATATGTTAGGTGGTAATGTGAAGATCGTTATGTTGGATGAAAATAGCTTTTTCATTTATTTAAATCGGGATTATATCTCAGAGATAAACTTTGAAGAAAAATACGAGTTAGAAGCTTATTTTAAAGTGTTATTTTCTAAATTGAAAACATATTATGATATCGAAATGTGTGGATATTATCATATTAAATGCTATATTGACTCCTACTACGGAATAATTTTATACGTACAAAAAGAAGATGTAGAATATTTTGATTACTTGGGTAATCAAGTGGATATGAGAATGATACTAGAAGAGGAACAGTGTTTTTTATATCGAATATTTGATTATTTTGATTTTCCTGCATCCTTTAAAAAGAAAGGTGATATCTATCAATATAAAAAAGGACTTTACTATAAATTAAATGAAAAACTTGACTCAATCTCATTTGGAAAGTTGTTAGAATATTCTGAGATCGTATTTGAAAATACGTTACCAATATTGAAGTATGGAAAGAAAGTGTCGTAACTTTCTTTTTTGCAAATAAAATGTCAAATATTTGAAAAAGCATTTAAAGTCGATAGAAATATGGTATGATATTAAGAGAAAGTAGGGGAGATTATGGGAACTGATGTTTTACAATCTAACGTAGAAAAAGCGATGATGCCATTTAGTGGAATTATTGATGTGATCGTAAAATTTGCGCCTATCTTTATCGTTTTATCGCTGATTGTCATAATTTCTCTGTTTCGCATTTTTCAAAAAGCAGGTAAGCCTGGATGGGCGGCTTTTGTGCCAATCTATAATTTGATCGTTTTTGCTAAGATTTGCGATATGAACATGATGACTTTGCTGTGGATCTTCGTACCACTTTTAGGTCAAATCATTTTATGGGTTTTATTAGTGATGAACTTATCTCGCGTTTTTGGGAAGAGTAAAGATTTTGGTACTGCTATGATTTTTGTACCGTTTATTTGTTTCCCAATGCTTGCATTCCAAGATGCAAAATATAAAAATCAGGATGCTCCGATGAAAAAAGTTGTTTCACAAGGAATGGCCGTACGTGGAATGAATCAAGTGGATGGAATGCAATTGAAAAGTCAAGATGGATTCCAAGAAGTTACAATGGATACAGGAATGTCACGACCAATCGCACCAGTACATGTTGCAGATCAAAGTACGGATGTTACCACTTCTAATCCACAACGAGATTTATTAAATGCAATGCCACAGATGAATGTCAATGTTACACAGATGGCAGCACAACAAAATTCTATTGGAGGGCAGAGTTATACTCAGCCGGTTGTTTCGATGGGACAACCGAATGTGACACCACAGGACAATTTCACTTCTACACCAGTCGCAGAACAATCAGTACAGCCAGTTACACCAATTGTTCCTTTGAATGAATCTCCTTCGGATACAGCAATGGTAGAAGAAGAACCACCGGCAATGAATCCACAATTAGCTATTTTACAAGGGAATATAGTGGATACTCCAACATATACAGAACCTCCTATGCCTGTTTATGAAACACCCGTGCAACCGGAGGTGAATCCGGTTCCACTCGCGCAATCAGATGTCGAGAGAATGCAAGAGCAACCATCGATGATGGGGATTTTCGATAATCCATTAGAAATGCATGCAACGATGAATCCAACGCCGAATGTCGAACCGACGCCAAATATCGTGCAAACTCCACAACCTGTAGTAAATCAGCCAATCGAGCAACAGTCTACAGTGCAATTGGATTTGAATGGAAGGGTGATGCAGCCATCAGAAAGAGAACTTGCAAACAAGCAAGCAGAAATTACACCTGGGTTTAAACGTTGTCCTCACTGTGGAGCGAAAGTTGCAGAGCATTTGGAAACATGTTTCTTATGTGGAAATCGTTTTTAAAGAAAAGTTTTCTTTTCTTTTTTTTGTTGGAGAAAGATCCTTTTTGTGTTATAATGATTAGGAATTTGAGGTGATAAGATGAAAAAACCTGTCGTAGCTCTTGTGGGAAGACCAAATGTAGGAAAATCTACGATATTTAATCGTCTCGTTGGAAAGAAGATTTCTATTATAGAAGATACACCTGGGGTAACGAGAGATCGTATCTATGGTACTGTTAAGTTTAACGACTATAGTTTTCATTTGATCGATACTGGTGGAATTGATTTATCAGAGAATCTTTTTAACGAAGAAATTAAAATGCAGGCAGAACTTGCCATCGACGAAGCCGATATTGTATTATTTGTTGTCGATGGAAAAGAAGGGCTTACTTCGAACGATTACGTCGTACGTGATATGCTTGTGAAGGCACATAAAAATGTCATCGTCGTGATCAATAAAACCGATAGCAAAGAATATAAGAATCATATGTATGATTTCTACGAATTAGGATTTGATCATTACGAAGAAGTTTCGGGAGAACAAAATATTGGAATTCACGATCTACTTACGATGATTACTACTGATTTTCCGATGAATTTAGAGGACGAATATGATGAGCATATGATACGTTTTTCAGTGATTGGAAGACCGAATGTCGGAAAAAGCAGCTTAGTTAATGCAATCGTCAATGAAGAACGTGCAATTGTAAGTAATGAAGCTGGAACGACAAGGGATGCAGTCGACACAGTTTTTACCTATCATGGAAACGATTATGTTGTAATTGATACGGCTGGAATGAGAAAAAAAGGACGGATTTACGAACGCGTAGAAAAATATAGCTTATTACGCTCATTACGTGCAATCGATCGCTCTGATGTTTGTTTAATTGTAATCAATGCAGAAGAAGGAATTATCGAACACGATAAACATATCGCTGGATATGCAATCGACGCTGGTAAGGCGGTCATCATCGTCGTAAATAAATGGGATGTAGTAGAAGATAAAGATCGCGCGATGAAACGTTGGACAGAAGATATTCGAAATCAATTTCAATTTATGAATTATGCACCAATTGTCTTTTTATCTGCTCGTACGAAAAAGAGAATTCATACATTGATGCCAGAAATTTTAAGAGTGTATGAAAATAGTAAAAGAGAGATTAAAACAAGTTTATTGAACGATGTGATCATGGATGCATACGCTCTTAATCTCCCACCTTCTTACAAAGGAAAGAGATTAAAAATTTACTTTTCAAATCAAGTGAGCACGCAACCACCAACATTTAATATTCAAGTAAATAGTAAGGGATTAATTCATTTTTCTTACGAGAGATATTTGGAAAATAAAATACGTGAATCATTCGATTTTGAAGGAACTCCAATCGTATTACAATTTAAAAATAAAGGAGAACAATAAAACGTACTTTGCGTACGTTTTTTATGTACCAATGAAGTAGGAAATCATATACTAACTTAGGAGGTACTATGAATATGAATTTTTCGGATAGTTTTTTTAATAAGATAGAAAAAAAGACGAACGTTGGAAAGGAAACGATTTTGGATTTAGCGAAGAAATTACAACAAAATGATTTAAAACATGAGGGGACACTTCGCGAAGTGATTCAAGAAC
>USET01000046.1 GCA_900553765.1 uncultured Mycoplasmatota bacterium | reverse complement strand
AAAATTAGCAGTAATGCTATAACAGACATTAATACATAAGCAGTATATTTCAATTCCACAATTTTTTATTAAGGAGGATTCACTATGTGTGGAATTATTGGATATGTAGGAAAGAAGGAAAAGACACTTTCTGTTTTATTGGATGGCTTAACAAATTTAGAGTATAGAGGATATGATTCAGCTGGTATTGCTTATTTTGGTTTAGACGGTATCGAAGTAATTAAACAAGCGGGAAAAGTGCATACGTTAGAAAAAGAAATAAAAAAACAAATTCATACTTGTTGTGGGATCGGACATACGAGATGGGCAACACATGGAAAACCGACCGTTTTAAATGCGCATCCTCATCGTCACGGAAAGTTTGTGCTTGTCCATAATGGAATTATCGAAAATGCCGATGAATTAAAGATACGGTTGCTAGAAGAAGGATATGCGTTTTATTCGGATACTGATACAGAAGTTGCTGTTGCTTTATTAGATTTTATTTACCGGGAATGTCGTGATGTTCTTACCTCAATTCATAGGTTGATGAAATTGTTAGAAGGCTCTTATGCATTTGCAATTTTATGTGAGGATCATCCAGATGATATTTACATTGCTAAAAATGCGAGTCCACTGATTGTTGGAGTTGGTACACAAGAGATGTATGTAGCAAGTGATGTACCTGCAATTTTACAGGAAACTTCAAAATACATGATTTTAGAGGATATGGAATATGGTAAGATTGAAAAGAATGGAGTTCATGTTTACAATATGAAGCAAGAAGAAATTCCGAAAGCAATCTTAGAATTTGAGGGAAGTATGGATAGTGCTAAGAAAAACGGATATGCTCACTTTATGTTAAAAGAGATGATGGAAGAACCAGAAATTTTGAAAACCTTATTTCATTCTTATCGGAAAGATCCGGAGAGATGGAAAAGCAATCTTCCAGACTTGAAAAAGTATAGAGAGATTGATATTGTCGCATGTGGAAGTGCCTATCATGCAGGGATGATAGGGAAGTACTATTTAGAAACTTATGTAGGAATTCCTGTCACGGTATCTCTCGCAAGTGAGTATCGTTATCAAACATTGTTTTCTCGTCGGGATAAATTAGTGATCGTAGTTTCTCAATCAGGGGAGACAGCTGATACGCTTGCTTGTTTAAAACTCGTGAAAGATCATGGTATGGATACACTTGCAATTGTCAATGTTGTGGGAAGTTCTATTGCACGTGCTGCTGATTATGTTTTATATACGAAGGCAGGGTGCGAGCTTGCAGTCGCAACTACGAAGGCGTATATTGCACAAGTGGCTGCATTTCTTTTCATTGCACTCTCCTATAGGAAAGTAAAGCTAGAACAAGTTGATATTGAAACTTTATATAATATTCAAAAGAAGATTTTAGACATCCATCACTCGGAAATTATAAAATACCTATCGAATGCTTCTCGTATTTTCTTTATTGGTCGGCAAGTCGATTATGCAATTGCGATGGAAGCGTCTCTAAAACTAAAAGAGATTTCTTATTTAATGAGCGATGCTTATGCGGCGGGTGAATTGAAGCATGGTACTATTTCTTTAATCGAAGAGGGAACACCGGTAGTAGCGATTGTGACAGATCCAAAAGTTGCGGAAAAAACAATCAGCAATGTCAAAGAAGTAAAAGCTCGTGGTGCTTACGTTGTCTTGGTGATTTCTTCCGATTTAGATGACTCGTTTGATTGGTGCGATCAAAAAATCGTAATTCCGGAAGTTTCAAGTATTTTGATGCCGCTTGTTACGATATTACCGTTACAAATGCTTGCATACGATATCGCACTGAACAAAGGCTGTGATATCGATCAACCTCGTAATCTCGCTAAATCAGTTACAGTAGAATAAAAGAGAAAAGTTATTTTAAGCTTTTCTCTTTGTTTTTCATTTTTGCTTTAATTTCATCGCTATCGTAAGTAATATTTTTCTCTCCCAAGGTATATACGAGAATACGGTTGAGTTCTTCTTCTAAATTGGAAAAAGAAATTCCTGTATCTGCTTCGAACGTTTCGATAGAGGATTGTTCGTATTCTTCTGGAATGTGTTTGATCCAAAAGTCCCAGATCATCTTCATAATCAGATCTTCACGATTCTTAGGAATATTTAAAGATAGAATGCTTGAAAGATGGTGGGTTAGATATGTCATTTGAAATTTCATTCTAATATTTTTTCGCGTATATAAATTTAAAAAGTACATTGGCATATATTGCTTTTCTAGATATATACTTTCATATATAACATAAATTTCTTTGATGTTGTTTGGATATAAAGAAAAAATTTGATGTTCTCGATTTAAAGTATAAGCCATAGAATTTCTCCTTTCCTATATCGTGTTATTCCAGTATATTTTATCATGATTTTTCGGTGTTGAACAGAGTTGACAAAAATTTACAAAAACCGATATTTCTAGATTGTCAGACTTTATTCGGAGTGTTATAATAAAAATATAGAATAGTAGGAGGAAAGAAATATGAAGAAAATCGCTTTATTGTTAATTCCGTTTGCCGTATTCTTTATTGGAATGCACGGTGCCAAAGCTGCTGAGTACACAATTATAGTTCAAAATGAAGAGTATGAGACGAACGAGACAGTCGGAGGAAGTGTATTTAAACTAGAAAATGAGAGTGGAACATTTTCACAAACATGGACTTCTACAGGAGAGAAGACGTTTACAGTAACAGAACCTGGAAAGTATACTTTGACAGAGGTAAAACCAGCCGATGGATATATCCCTGTGCCAAAACAAACAAAAGAAGTTCCTGGAGAATTCGGAAATACTGCAATCTTCCTAACAGCACACGATTATACTAAATCAGAGTTCATTATTAAAGACAAAAATGGAGTTCCAATTGTAGGAACAGAGTTTGCCATCTATGATTCAGAAGGACGTGAATGGGCTAGATGGACACAGACAACGGAAAAACACACAGTCGTAAAATTGCCATATGGTGAGTTTACATTGAAAGTTTTAAGCATACCAGAAGGATACGCATATCCACCAGATACAGTATTTGAAATCGATGAAAAATGTATTGATCCAAAAGAGATTGTCGTAGTACCACCAGAAGGACCAACACCAACGCCTACGCCAACTCCTGGACAACCTACACCAGGTGAGCCAACGCCAACTCCAGAGGAGCCAGAAAAGATCACGGAAGTTCCAAATACGAGTAGCGCACAATCTATGATCTTATATGGAATCGGAGCTGTTATCACATTGTGTGGTGCTGGAATGATTTATAAACATGCAAAACAAAACTAAAAAAAATAAGCTCAAAAATAGCCAATTGATACAAATTGGCTTTTTGCTCATATTGGTGGGAGTTGGAGTTGTCTGTATTCAACCTTTCCAAGCAAGAAAACTAAAAGCGATCGACACGATAAATCAAAAAATTTTAGAAAGAGAAGCGGATGATACAATTTCAGAGGCTAAAGAAATCGTATCTGATGTTCCGACGGAGAATATCATAGAAGGTACTGCTGATATTCAGGAAACCCATGAGGAAAGTTCTGAGAAAGTATCGTATGCGGGTATTTTAGAAATTCCTTCGATTCATTTAAAGAGAGGTTTTGTTTCCAAAGGATCTTCACAGAATAAAGTGAGCAGAAATATTACGATTTTAAAAGAATCATCTATGCCAGATGCTGAAAATGGTAATTTCATTTTGGCGGCTCATTCTGGTACGGCAGCAATCTCGTACTTTAAGAATTTGGAAAAGGTAAAAGTTGGAGATCTTGTATATGTTACATATCGTGGTAAGAAATATACTTATCAAATAGATCATCAATACCGTGTTCCTAAGACTGGTGAATTAAATATCTATCGTGATCGATCTAAGAGAACGATAACTTTAATTACTTGTGCATCTGATAACGATGTTGAACAAGTCGTAATGATCGGTTATAATACTAGTATAGAGTAAAAGATAAAAGGGGGGAGAGAATATGAATCTATCGTTTTTCGAACGACTTTTCGTCGTATTTGAATTATGTATCTCTTCTCCTTTTCTCGTGTGTTTATTTTTATTATTTTGTGGACTGAGTGTGATATTATTTTTAAAAATTTACCGGTCCCAGAAAATCTATACATATTTAATTCCGATCGTATGTGTTGTTTGTTTTCTTTTTATTTTAATTTGCTATTTTCCAGCAATACAGGAAAGCTTCAACTATGCAATCGATGATATCTTTTTAAAAGTATATTTTCCAAGTATTACATTTTACTTTGCGATTTTAATTACGAGTATTATTGCGCTCATTGTATCATTGATATCATCTAAACTTTCGAGAACCTCTAAAACGATTCATATTATATTCTTTATAGTGAATCAATTTCTATTCTGCGTGTTCCTATCTATATTAAGTACGGAAAATTTCGATGTTGCAAGTTGGAGTGATTTATATCAGACGAAAGAAATGTTGTCTGTATTAGAAACATCAACTTTTACATTTGTTCTATGGGGACTTTCATTATCTATTTGTTATGTGCTTGCGAAGATAAAAGAAAAAGTGGAACCAAAGGAAGAAAAAGTGTATATCGAAGAAGAAACCTATCAAAAACAGGTTGCAGAATTTCAAGAGAAAATTGCAAAGTTAGAAGAATCTTTATCACGTACAGTGATCGATGACGAAAAAGTAAAACAAGAATTTTCCATATTAGAAAACCGCTGCGAGAATCTAGAAAAATTATTACAGCGTAAGGATCAATATTATATGGAACAGATCAACCAATTAAAGCAAAATGATGTCGATACGAAGGTGGAAGGATGGCTTCATAAAATAGAACAATTCGTTATCGATAAGGCGGATGAGACAGATCAAAAAATTGCAAAGTTAGAAAAAGATGTACTTGTCAATGTGCCAGAAATGAAGGAAAAATTGACAGAGTTAAATCAACTACTAGGTTCGTTTCAAACTGAATTAGAACCATATGAAGATTCGAAAGATAACGACGTTGAGATTATTGATTTTGATGAAGAAACATTTGATTAAATCAAATGTTTTTTGTTGACAATAGAAAGATATTATATATAATATCTACATTGAAAGGAAGTTTTATATGAAAAAAATTATAGCACATAAAGGAGGAGCATATTTATATCCAGAAAATAGTAGGGATGCGATTCTTCAATCTTATGAAGATTTTGCTTGTGATGGTACCGAAATAGATGTACGTATGACGAAAGATCGCGTATTAGTTATAATGCATGATATAGATACTTTTCGTTCCGGGGATAAATTAAAACTTATTCGTAATCACACCTATGACGAACTAAAAAATATATTAGTACGTCCACACCGGATCGATTGGTATTTACAGTATTATGAAAATCTTACTTCTCGAGATTCTATACACGACAGATATAATTTGCAACTCTTATCTAGTGTGAAACAAAAGCGTTCTAATCTTATGACGTTAAAAGAAGCTTTAATGATGCTTCCAAAAAATCATGAATTAGTTATAGAGTATAAAGGTGCAAATGAGGATTATGATTCTTATGAAACTTATCAGCGTATTTTGTTTGAGACAATTGCTCCGTATTCTTATAAGAACGTAAAAGTAAAAGGATATGATGCGCGGATTGGAATGTATTTAAAGAAAAAGTTAGGTAATGTCGCTGTAGGAACATTAGTGAATCGCAAAACAATTACGAATATAGATTACCCGTTTGACATTGTTTCTATTCAAAACCGCTTGTTATTGAAGCAAAAGGAACTTTATCAAAAATGTGTTTCATATCATAATTGTTCCAGAGATTTGTATGTATGGACTTTGGATCGCTATCAAGATTTTTTGTCCTGTTCTCGTTTTTTCGAAAAGTATCAAACGATGCCTAATATCATTACTAATAATCCGAGAGTTATGTATAAGTTGATGAGGTTGCACGATATATTTGGAAATCAGTTTGAAGAACAGACAAAAAAAGTAGAAATGCAGAAGATATTAAAGTATCCGATGTAGATAGTGATTATGATGATTGAAAACTGCTTGTGTGCAGTTTTTTATTGTACTCTCGTCGGTGATATAGTATAATCAATGTGGGGGAAAGAAAGTATGTTGAAAGTAGAAAATGTAACAAAATATTATGGTGACTTTTTAGCAGTAGATCACTTGAGCTTTGAAGTAAGACCGGGTGAAATTTTCGGCTTGCTTGGGGTCAATGGAGCAGGAAAGACAACGACATTCCGTATGATCATGGGGTTACTTGATATGACGGAAGGCTCTATTACACTAGATGGGAAAAAGATAGATTATGATATTACCGATCAAATTGGGTTTTTGACGGAAGAAAGAAGCCTCCTTACAAAGATGACCGTAAAAGAGCAATGTCTATTTTATGGAACGCTAAAAGGGATGAGCGAAGAGAAGATCTTGTCTCGCTTGGATGAATTATTGGAACGTTTTGAAGTTCCAGAATATAAAGATAAGAAGATTAAAGAGTTATCGAAGGGAAACCAACAAAAGATACAGTTTATTACAGCAATTTTAAATGAACCTAGATTACTGATTTTAGATGAACCTTTTTCTGGGTTAGATCCATTTAACGTAGAAATCTTTAAAAAAGAAATTTTATCACTTGCGGAAAAGGGGAGTATGATTATTTTTTCATCTCATCGCATGGAACACGTCGAGTTGTTCTGCAAAAAATTGGTAATTATGTTACATGGAAAACCAGTGATTGCCGGATATTTAAAAGATATCAAAGAACAATATCGTAAGAAGAACATCTTTGTTAAAGGGGACGTCACTCCAAAAGATTTTGAATCGATTCCAGGTGTGGTCGAAGTGATTGAGCACGCGGATGAATTAGAAGTTAAAATCGAAAGTGAAGATGTCGTAGACAAAGTATTTCGAACGGTCAGTAAAAAGAAGCATATTACAAAGTTCGTAGTAGAAGAACCAACATTGAATGAGATCTTTGTTTCTAAAGTAGGTGAGAGTTATGAAAAGTAATCAAAGTAAAAAGTTGTGGTACTTGGTCGGCGTCAGTCTAAAAAGAAAAGTGAAAACTAAATGGTTTGTCATTGCCAATATTTTACTTGCGGCTATGATTATAGGTGTTATGAATATCGATACGATTATTACTGCATTTGGTGGTGATTTTAACGAAAAGACGACAATTTATGTTCTGGATGAAACAAATGAAAGTTACGCGTTATTTCAGTCTCAAATGGGGGCTATAGATCAAGCAACAGAAGAGGTACAAAGTGATGAAGAAGAACCGGAATATATAGTAAAAAAATATCAAAAATCAGAAAAAGAATTAAAACAGGAAATTAAAGACGACAATAAAAAGATAGGTATCGTTATATCTCCTTCTGAACAAAATGTCGTAGATGTTACGTTGATTAGCAATGAATTTTTAGAATTATTAGAAACTCAGAGAATTACGTCTGCAATCAATAACACAAAAACAGCACTCGCAATTTCAAAATCTTCTATTTCAGAAGAAGAACTTGCAGCGATCTACGATCCAGTTAAAATCAATCGAATCTATTTAGATGAATCGAAAACAGAAGAGGATGAGTCATCTCAAATGATTATGGGAATGGTGTTTCCAATCATTATTTTACCATTTTTCATGTTGACACTATTCTTAGTTCAAATGATAGGAGCGGAGGTCAATGATGAAAAGACGACAAGGGGAATGGAGATTATCATCGCAAATGTTTCTCCATCGACACATTTCTTTTCAAAGGTGATTGCTGGAAATACTTTCGTCATCATGCAAGGAATTTTATTGGTTGCTTATGCAGCAATTGGTTTTGTCACGAGAATGGTGATCGGTGGGGATCAAATCATAGGTGGCTTTGGAGATGAAATTGGATCGGTTGTTTCCAATGTTATGGGAAGCGGAATCGGACAGTCTCTTATCTATATCATTCCGCTCACTTTAATTTTGATGATTCTGACATTTATTGCTTATTCGCTTTTAGCTGGAATTTTAGCAAGTATGACAACGAATATCGAAGATTTTCAACAATTGCAGACGCCAATTGTAATTATATCGTTAGTAG
>USET01000045.1 GCA_900553765.1 uncultured Mycoplasmatota bacterium | reverse complement strand
GTTTGCAACAGATTTTAGATATGAAGCGTCAGGTGCTGTGAAAGGATTAGAACGTGTAAGATGCATGTGCCAAAATGATGCTCATCTGTTTGTAACTCCGGAACAGATTGGAGAAGAGTTCAAAAAAGTTGTTAATTTAATTCTCGATGTATATAAAGATTTTGGAATTAAAGATTATAAATTTAGATTGTCGCTCCGCGATCCTGAAGATAAAGAAAAATATTTTGATGATGATGAAATGTGGAATAATGCTGAAGAAAGATTAAGAGAAGTTTTAAATGAACTTGGCGTCGAATATTTTGAAGCAATTGGAGAAGCTGCTTTTTATGGTCCTAAATTAGATGTCGAAGTGAAACCAGCGGTTGGGGCAGAGGTTACATTATCAACTTGCCAATTGGATTTCTTACTTCCAAGACGATTTGATTTATCATACATTGACAATAAGGGAGAGAAGCAAGTTCCTGTCGTTCTTCATAGAGCAATATTTGGTACATTTGACAGATTTACTGCATTTTTAATAGAAGAGACAAAGGGTGCATTCCCAACTTGGTTAGCGCCTGTACAAGTAAGTATCATTCCAGTAAATAACGAATATCACTTAGAATATGCTGAGAAGATAAAGGCAGTGTTAGAAGAGAAAAATATTCGAGTAACGTTGGATGATAGAGATGAGAAGCTTGGATATCGTATGCGTGAAGCACAGACGAAGAAGGTTCCTTATATTCTTGTTTTAGGAGATAAAGAACGCGACGAAAATTTAATTAGTTATCGTTTGCATGGAGAACAAAAGACAACGACAGTTGCAACAAATGAATTTGTCGACATGATCGAAGAAGAAATCAAAGAGAAAAAAATTGTAAAGTAGTCGATATGGCTACTTTCTTTTGATTGAAAAAGAATTGGAATGTTGTTATAATATAAAAGAATAGAGGGATCTTATGAGACGAAGATATGGTTTTACATTAATCGAATTATTAGCCGTGATTGTCGTACTTGGAATTATAGTACTTGTCATTGCGCCTAATTTTATGGATGCAATTTTTACAGCACGTCAGAGTGGCTATAAAGAAACTTTAATGGGGATACTACGCGCAGTATCACAAGATAGTGCAGAATACGATTATGACCGGCATATGTATGAAATTAAAAACGGAAAAATTGTTTATAATGATGAAAAAATTGATTATAACGGAAGTATCGAGGGAAATGGAACGATTGAAATCGATCTGAAAGGTAACACTAAAATAGAAGCGAGCAATGGACAATTCTGTGGAATTAAACCGTTTAAATCTAGTGAGATTATCGTGAAAGATGCGGGAGAATGTCCAAAAATTGCCGATACCTCTGGAGCATCTACACCAGAATTACTTGCCAATATGTATCCGGTTGTATGGGATGCTTCGCAAGGTTCTTGGGTGATTGCAAGCGAAGCAAATTACGAGAATAATGAGTGGTATAATTACGGAGAAAAAAAATGGGCGAATGCAATTACTGTAACGCCATCGCAGCGTGAAAAGTATAGGACAGCGAAAGTGGGAGATGTCGTTGATCCAGTAGATGTCGTCGGTTATTACGTATGGATTCCAAGATTTCAATATCGAGCATTCACGACGGGACCAACGGAGATTGAAATTTCATTTAATTTAGGAACGACGAGTGATGAAAGTTTAATTACACATCCAGCATTCCGTTTTGGTGGAAGAGAGATCAGTGGATTTTGGGTTGGAAAGTTCGAAACGACAGGAACGTCAGATCAACCGACAGTATTACCTAATGTTACGCCAATATCAGGAGAGAGCTTAAACACTTATTTTGAATCGTCTCGTAGCTTTAGTACGAGTACCGCATCTCGTCATGGTTTTAACGAAAGAAAATCAGATACTCATTTAATGAAGAATAGCGAATGGGGAGCAGTAGCTTACTTATCACATTCAAAATATGGTACATTAAAAGAAATTACAGCAAATGGAAGTGGAAAAACTGGAGGAGGAAATTACCAGTCGAATGTCGCACAATCTACAACTGGAAATATATATGGGGTATACGATATGAGTGGTGGAGTCGGAGAGTACGTGATGGGAAACAATCTTGGAGAGATTGGAGAGTCACATATGACAGAACTTCCAGAGACAAAATATTATGACTATTATAGTTCATATAGTGCAACAAATTATGAAGTCTCTTTAAATGGAGATGCAGTAAAAGAAGTTGCTACATGGTATGGAGATACAGCGCAGATGGTGACGAGTGCACAGCCATGGTTTATCCGTGGAGGAGCAGGTAGTGGAGCTACGTCCGGAATATTTTCCTTTTCATCAGGAACAGGAACGTATAATGCTCAAGTTGGTTACCGTGTTACTGTCATCGCAATTTAAGGTCTAGTTTTTTCTAGTTTTGTCGAACAGCAGGACAGATAAATTTTCGTGTGTTAGACTCTATATAGAGGTGAGACACATGGAAGAAAAGATGAGGATTCACATGATGTTTGACAATATGATAGAAGATGTAAATTATATTAAATTAGCTACTTATTTCCGATATATATATAAGTAGCTTTTTTGTGGCTTAGATGTACAGGAAAAGTCAATTGACAAATGCTTGTTTTTTTGAGAAAATAGTAATGATAAAAAGAGGTGAAGGATCATGTATCAAGGAAGAGTCGAATTGACAACAAAAGATATTTTGGAAAAGGAGTTTAAGATCGATACGAGAGGATACCGTCCGCAAGAAGTCGATAAATTTCTAGATATTATTATTCGTGATTACGAAGAGATGAATGCTATCATGAAAGAATTAGAAATGGATAAAAAAGAACTCATGGAAGATAATATTCAATTAAAGCAAGAAGTACGTGCTTTGAAGACGAAACTTGATGTATTAAAAGATCATAGTAAAGGTGATGTTAGCAACGCCGACCTATTAAGGCGACTATCAAATCTAGAAAAGATTATATATGGAAAAGAAGATTAAGAATAATATTTTGACAAACGCTGCATTCTTTGCAATGTAGAGGAAAGTCCATGCTCGCACAATCTGTGATGATTGTAGTGTCCGTGTACAGGGAAAAAATAACCTGTAGTAGAGAAATCTAACGGCGACGAGGCAACCTAAGACCTCGGTTATGGTTGTATTAGTCATAAAGTGCCATAGTGACGATACCACTTGGAAACAGGTGGTGTGGAACGCGGTAAACCCCACGAGCGAGAAACCCAAATTTTGGTAGGGGAACCTAAAGGTTTGAAAACGAACGGACCTTGGGATCGGAAACGATAGATAAATGTTTGTCGCCTCTTCGGAGGAACAGAACATGGCTTATAAAATATTATTTTTTTGTCAATACGAAAGTGGGTGTTAACTTGAAAGAAATCGGTGAGAGATTAAAGGAAACACGTGAGAGTATCGGAATTTCGATTGAGGAAGCTGCGGAAGATTTAAAGATGAGACCTTCGCAGATAGAAAATATCGAAGCGGGAAATATGGAAGCGTTTAAGGATGTTTTTTATTTAAAATATTTCATTCGTGATTATTCTAAGTATCTTGGCCTCGACTATGAAGATATGGTCGATGAATTCAATGAATATCTCTTTGACTATACATCGAAGATATCGATTGAAGATATTAAAAAAGCTAAGAAAAATGCACTTGGAAAGAGGAAAGAAGAACCGAAGCATATCGCATCACCTTATACGATAGAGAGAAAGAGAAGTTTTTTTATTCCCCCAATTGTGATCTACGTGGGAATTGGATTACTTGTTTTACTGATTGGATATTTTATTATTTCCAATATTGAACGTGATGATTTTACAGATGATGTAGTCGTAATGAATGATCAGGTCATTCGCTAGGAGGAACTTATGAATTTACCAAATAAATTAACGATGTTAAGAATTTTTATGGCATTTTTGATTATTGCCATCTTATTATTTCCGTTTGACGCAGCGGGAATTGAATTACCTAAATTATTTGTAAATGAGACAATCGTCGTAGATATTCGTTATCCGATTGCTGGATTTATATTTATCATTGCATCTTTAACTGACTTTTTAGATGGACACATTGCACGTAAATATAATTTAGTGACGGATTTTGGAAAGATGATCGATGCGATCGCAGATAAAGTTCTCGTAAACTCTGTATTGATTATTCTATGTGCAACAGGATTTATCCATCCAATTATTACAGTTGTAGTTATCGTGCGAGATAGCATTGTCAATGCGATTAAAATGGTTGCCGGAAATAAAGGTGAGGCAGTTGCGGCGATCATGTCTGGAAAGTTAAAAACAGCGTGTTTAATGGTTGGAATTACACTCACTTTATTCTATAACTTACCATTTGAATTATGGAATTTAAAGGTGTCAGACTTCTTATTAATTATCGCAGCAGTACTTTCAATTGTATCTGGAGTACAATATTATACTATGAATAAAAAATATATTTTTGAAGATCAAAGTACATCTGCAAAAACAAAGTAGAAGAGTATATCAAATTGTATATACTTCTTTTTTTATCTGCTGATTTAGGAATACATATTTTGGCAAACAATTGTTCGCAAAAACTATTGACAAATTATTTCTATGTGATAAAATGAGTATGTAAGAGTTAAATCAAACCAACATAGATAGAGGAGGAATTTATGGCAAAGGCAACTGCGGATAAAACATTAGATCAAGTTTTAGCAGACATGGAAAAACAGTTCGGAAAAGGGGCTGTAATGAAGTTAGGAGCAAATGAACATCGTGAGATCGATGTCATTCCAAGTGGTTCTCTTTCATTAGACATCGCACTAGGAATTGGAGGTTATCCAAAAGGTCGTATTATCGAAATATACGGACCGGAGTCAAGTGGTAAAACGACGTTTGCATTACATGCGATTGCAGAAGCACAAAAAGCTGGAGGAAGAGTTGCATTTATCGATGCAGAGCATTCATTAGATCCTCAATATGCAGCAAAATTAGGAGTTAATATCGACGAACTATTATTGTCTCAACCCGATAATGGAGAACAAGCACTAGAAATTTGCGAAGCGTTGGTACGTAGTGGTGCAATTAGTATCGTTGTTATCGATTCCGTTGCAGCATTGGTTCCACAAGCTGAAATCGAAGGTGAAATGGGAGATAGTCACGTTGGATTACAAGCAAGGCTTATGAGTCAGGCACTTCGTAAATTATCCGGAGTCATTAGCAAGACAAATACAATTGCAATTTTCATCAACCAATTACGTGAAAAAGTGGGGGTTATGTTTGGAAATCCTGAGACGACACCCGGAGGAAGAGCTTTGAAATTCTATGCTTCTGTACGTCTTGAAATTAGACGCTCTGAACAGATTAAAAACGGAACCAACATTATCGGAAACAAAACAAATATTAAAGTTGTCAAGAATAAGATGGCACCTCCATTTAAGAGTGCGACAGTAGATATCATGTATGGAGAGGGTGTCTCTGTCGAAGGTGAAATTGTCGATTTAGCAAGTGATGCTCATATTATTGAGAAGAGTGGAGCTTGGTATGCATATCATGGTGAAAAACTTGGACAGGGAAAAGAAAATGTCAAAGAGTTATTACGTACGAACAAAGCTTTAAAAGAAGAGTTAGAAGAACAAGTACGTGAACATTATGATATTAGTGTTAATAAGAATAAAAAAGCCACAAAAAAGGAAGAAGCAAAATAAAACTTCTTCCTTTTATAATTCGTGAATATTGATAATAATTGGCGTTTGGTCCAAACATTTTTTAATTTTTGCAGATAAATATTTTTTATGAACAGCAACAGCTGTAACACGTTCTTCAAAATAGTTTTGATTCATAATAAGATATTGTTTCATATCCTTTTCGTTTCCCCAGGAATTTTCTACTTTCCAACGTACAGGTTTATGATCAATAAGATGAACTCCAACAAATGACATTGCATGACTCGATGGTATATCGTGAAAATTGTATGATGTTTTACGATCCATCTTTTTCATTCCAAGTGTATCAAAGTAATTATAATTTCTCATGTCTAAGATCCATTCCTTACGGTTCCACATTTTATTCGTAGGACATGCAAACCATACTGGAATATTATCTTTTAATTGCTTAATTGCAGCTTTTTCTAATTCTTCCAGTGGAACATTGATATATTCGAAATTTTTCATTGTTGCCCCGTAAGCTCGTTCGTCCTGGTATTTTTGATAGTAATTTTTCTTATAATGGTCGATACTCTTTAATAACACAAAGTCGTTGGGATCGATCGTTAAATATTGTTTTTTGAATTTCATTGGTGTCATATGTTCAATTCTAATCTTCTTTTTATCTTTATCTTGATATTCTAATGTGAACTCTTTTGTTGGTTCTCCTAATACTTTACATAGAATTTCATAGACTTCCGACAACATTCTTTCCTTTTCTTTCCGTAATTTTTCTATCGGTGTGTTCTTAGCTCGAAGTTCGATAATAGTATTTGCATCGTATTTTAGTTTTTCTTGTAAGATGTTATTGAGTCGATTAGAAGCGATACTATCATGTGATTCTGGCATATAGGAAGCCGGTAGAATTCCATATTTTGTAACAAGGTTAGAAAAGGATTCATACCATCCACCTTCACTACACATGAGATAATATTCTTGTAATAGATAATCGTAGTCTAAATTTTCTACTGTAAATAGATTTTCATAGGCATTATTAAATTTTTCTAATCGATCATAGAACGTAAGATAAACGTTAGATAGGGCAAGATCTTTTACTTCGATATTCATATTTTTCGCAATATTTCCACGAATCATATTCGTTCCAGCAAAACACCAACACCGACCACTATTCTTTTGGTTTTGAACACTTCCTAGCTTTGTTTCTACGTTGAATACGTTTTGATTTTCGATCAAAGTTTCCCTATTGAAGCAAACATCGTCAATCCCAGATCTCGTAATGGCATTTTCGATTAACTTATTCGTAGGATCTTCATGATATTTTTTTTGAAAGTATTCTAATTCTTTCATCGTAATTTCTTTTTCCATCATACCACCTCGTTTATATGATAGCACAAAAAGAAAAAAAACACTATAAAGTGTTTTGATTTTATATGGCGGAGTAGAGAGGATTTGAACCTCCGCGCCAGTTGCCCGACCTACACCCTTAGCAGGGGCGCCTCTTCAACCACTTGAGTACTACTCCGGAACAATATTCATTTTACATGACTTCTGTTTTCTTGTCAAGTAAGGGATACAAAAAAGATACCATTTCTAATAAATGATATCTTTTATTACAATGAAAAATAGATTTCGATGATGCATGAATCTGAAAAGACGTGGAGTAGAACAACAAGGGGTAAAGTTGTTCTGTGTGGATAAAATGTTTGGAAATCTATATTCCATTATACTGTATGATGCATACGATAGACTGTAAAGTGAAAATGCCTTGTTTCTCTTCATTTGGTATAATAAAGAAGGTGATGGGATGAAGACAAAAATTTATTTGGTACGTCATGCTCGTACGGTTGCAAACGACAAGGGAATTTTATCGAGAGTTACGGACGTGGAAGTAAGTATAGAAGGAAAGAAACAAATAGATGCATTCACACCTGTTTTTCGCAATGTGAAGTTAGATAGAATCTATACGAGTCCACTTTCTAGAACGAGAGAGACAATTGCTCAAATTGCACAGGAACATCATCTAGAGCCAATTGTAATTCGCGAGTTAATAGAAAAGAATAATGGAATTGCAGAGACGATGACGATCGATCAAGTAGATCAAATCATGCCTGGCGCGAAAGTGATGTTTTTACCAAATGGAATGCTTCCTGATATCGAAGGAGCAGAAACTTTGGAGCAGGCACAAAAAAGAATTGGAGATACGGTATTATATTGTGCGAAGGAGAACCTTGGAAACGATATTTTAATCTGTACGCATGGATTTGTCTTGAAACTATTTATTTGGAAACTATTGAATCGCGATTCACGTAAAATATATCCTAATATATCGATCGAAAATACTTCGATTACGACAGTCGAATATGATAGTATTGAAAATAAAATGACGTTATTAGAAATTGCGAATTGTGATCATTTGAAAAAGTGAGGAAATCCTTAAAAAAAAGATATCTGCGTATGCAAAAAAATATTTCTCGAATATCATATGTTAGAGGTGAGACATATGGTATTAAGAGGGATTGATGTTTCGAGTCATCAAGGAGCGATCAATTGGGAAGAAGTAAAGTCACAAATTGATTTTGCGATCATACGATGTGGATATGCAGGGGATTTAAAAGCGTATGATGATAAGCAATTTATATACAATGCAACGGAGTGTACGAGATTAGG
>USET01000044.1 GCA_900553765.1 uncultured Mycoplasmatota bacterium | reverse complement strand
TTAGCCGGTCCTGAAAGTGACTCCATACCTTCAATAACATATCTGTATGAAGGCATACAAGATCTTGGCATTAAAATGTCAATCAACAGAATGGATTCTATAGTAGAAATATTTCTGAAAGACAAGGACATAAGCAATAATCATTATATAAATATTATTGACATTAAGAATGATACAATCATAAAAAGTACTTCTGAAAATCAAGCTGATTTACACTACAGATTGAATTCTAAAATCATTCCTATAAAAACCAATACTGCTACTACCAAGAACATCAATACAACTGCCTTTGTATTATCCTCTGATTTTATGGTCATAGCCTATCTCCCTCTATACTCTTTTATATACGACAACATCAATATACCATATGCATACTAAGATTGTAAAATATTTTTTATCGAAATTATCTAGCAATTTACAACATTTTACATAAATCTTCGACAAATACTTACATAATTAAATCATACCAATTTCACTTAGATACTTCTAAACCTCTCAAAATATCTTGCGATAATTCGTCAGGAGCAAGATAAGAATCTCTTTTAATCATCGCATCATAAATTTTTTTTAATTCGATGATCGTCTTGCTTTTCTTAGATTGTTTCTGTTTATGACTTTGATATGTTGTGTCAACTTCTATCATGCGTACTTTTACTGCCACACAACATCCCCCATTCTTTTACTGTCGATTTCAGTATAACGCAAGCAAGAATGGGAATCAACGACCAACAAATATTTTTTGGAATAAATTGCATTTTCCATGTACAACTATGTAAAGAAAAAAAGATCACTACTTTGTAGCAATCTCTTCTAATTTTTTAGCTTTATCAATTCTTTGGAACAATGGCTTTGGATCATTTAAACGAATTCCTAAATCCATTCCGTTAAATTCTTTCAATGATTCAAATTGAGAATTTTCCGTATTTAACTGTTGGAAAATTTCCCTAGCTGTATCAGGTAAAAATGCCTGAAGTAATACCGCACCATGGCGAATAGATTCCAACAAGTTATATAACACTGTAACCAATCTATCTTTTTGCTCCGGATCTTTTCCAAGTACCCATGGTGTTGTTTCATCGATATATTTGTTACATCTTCTAAAAATATTGAAAATTTCATCGATTGCATCGGCAACTCTCAATTGATCCATTAATTTTGTTACTTTCTCTGGCGTTTCTAATACTAAACTGATTAATTCTTTGTCGATATCTTCAAATTGAGTTGGTTTTAAAACTTCTCCATCCATATATTTTTTAGCCATACTAATCGTACGATTGACTAAATTTCCTAAAATATTTGCTAAATCAGAATTAATTCTCTCTATAATTAACTCGTATGTGATAGATCCATCACTTGCAAATGGAATTTCATGTAATAAATAATAACGGATCGCATCGACACCAAACAATTCTACTAAATCATCTGCATACATAATGTTTCCTTTAGATTTACTCATTTTGTCTTCTCCAGCAATAATCCAAGGATGACCGAAAATTTTCTTAGGTAATTCTAGTCCTAATGCATGAAGCATAACTGGCCAATATATCGTATGAAATCTCAGAATATCTTTTCCAATTAAATGTACATCTGCTGGCCAATACTTTTTAAACTCGTCTCCATGATTACCATCAACATCATATCCCAAAAATGTAATATAATTACTGAGTGCATCAATCCATACATAGATGACATGATCTTTATCAAAATCAACAGGTACTCCCCATTTAAATGATGTTCTAGATACGCAAAGATCTTGTAGACCAGGTTTTATAAAGTTATTTAGAATTTCATTCTTTCTACTTTCTGGTTCTATGAAATGTGGATGTTCCTCGATATATTGTTCCAACCACTTAGAATATTTCCCGAGTTTTAGAAAATAAGCTTCTTCACTTGCTGGATGAACTTCTCTTCCACAATCTGGACATTTTCCATCTACCAATTGTTGTTCCGTGAAAAATGACTCACATGGAGTACAGTATAATCCTTCATATCTTCCTTTATAGATATCTCCCTGTTCATACAATTTTCTAAAAATTTTCGTAACCATTTCTTGATGAGATGCATTTGTCGTACGGACAAAGCGATCGTAACTCGTATTCATAACATCCCATATTCTTCTTACCTCTAATGAGATATTATCTACAAATTCTTGTGGTTCCATACCAGCTTCGCGTGCCTTATCTTCTATTTTCTGTCCGTGTTCGTCTGTTCCAGTTTGAAAATAAACATCATAACCTGTTAATCTTTTATACCGAGCAATCGCATCTGCTAAAACGATTTCATACGTATTTCCAATATGTGGCTTTGCTGATGTATATGCAATTGCAGTCGATATATAATATTTCTCCTTTTCCATAGTATTCCTCCTTACTTTTATTTATACTTTATTCGTATTTAAAAGATTTTTCTACTTCTATTGTATTTAGAAAGAAATGTTTCATTACTGTGATACGATAACAAAAAAATCACATCCTATATAAGGACGTGATAAAACGTGGTACCACCTTAATTCGTGTTACAAATAACACCTTGACAACTTAACGCGTTGATACGTATATTCCTACTTATCGAAATATCAATTCCGGAACCATCTAAAATAAGTCGCCATTGTTTGCTTTCACCTACTCAAACTCTCTTTGAAATGTCTTCTTATTTTTCTTTCCTTCAAAATCTTTCAAATTCGGTTTTATTATATCACACAAATCATTGTCTTACAATATCTATTCTCCTAAATGTTTCGATAACAGTCCAGATGCGATTTGAATCATTCTGTATTCTTCTTCTCTAATAGAGTCTTCATCAGAAAAAATGAACACCATACCCGCAACATCACCTGATACGATAATCGGACTGAATGCATAGCTTCCTACGATCTCTTTTTGATCTACAATATTAATTTCCTTTTTCATCGTCTCTAATCTATTTTCACGACGTGTAATATACTCATTGATTTCTTCACTTAATAATTTTCCAAGATAATCTTTCTTCTTTTTCCCAGAAGCAGCAATTATATGATCACAATCCATAATTAAAATATCATGTTTATATTGTGCATATATGGAATCCGTAAAATCTTGCGCTAAATCATCTATTTTATTCATAAAAGAATATTTTTTCAAAATAATGTTTTCATTTTCATCTATATAAATTTCTAAGTTTTCTCCTTCTTTGATCCGCAAAGTTTTTCTAATCTCTTTTGGAATGACAATTCTTCCCAACTCATCAATTCTTCTTATCACACCAGTTGCTTTCATAATTACCTCACTCTCCATCCATAGAATGTGTTTTTTTCCCTCTTTTATACTCACGAATGTAAAATTGATTCCTTTTTTTGTAAAATTGATTTCTTTTGATAAAAAGCAATATATTTTTCTATTATTCTATGAGAAAATTATGATATAATAAGTAGATTGAAAAATGAAATGAGGGAGAAAATGAGTAAAACATATATTTTTGGACATAAAAAACCAGATACAGATAGCGTTACATCAGCAATTGCTTTATCCTATTTAAGAAATAGTCTTGGAGAAGAGACAGAACCAAGAGTTTTAGGAGATATCAATAATGAAACAAAGTTTGTATTAGATTATTTTAATATAAAGATGCCAAAGTATTTAAATGATGTTAAATTACAAATCAAAGATGTCAATTACCGTCGTGGATGTTTCATCAACAAAAACGAATCAATTATGAAAGGATTCCAACAAATGACAGAATATGGTATTAGTACAATTCCTGTCATGGATGAAGAAAATAAATTCGATGGAGCACTTGCTATGAAAGATATTGCAAGAGAACATATCCAAGGAGATTTTGAACATCTATATACATCATACGATCACATTCTAACTACTTTAAATGGAAATGAAATTTTAAGATTCGACGATATCATCAAAGGAACAATCAGTGTTGCTTCTTTCCGAAGTACTACATTTATCCAAAACATCAACATTGAAAACGATACAATTCTAATTGTAGGAGATCGTCATAGTATTATCGAATATGCGATTCAAAATCATGCAAAATTAGTTATCATTACTGGAGATAGAGACATCAAAGAAGAACATATAGAATTAGCTAAAAAGAATAAAGTAAATATTATTAGAACTCCAAAATCTAGTTTTGATACTGCAAAACATATTGGACTTGCTAACTATATTCATACAATTCGTTATGCGCAAGAATTTTTATGTTTCGATGAAGAAAGAGACTTAAACGACTTGATTGAAACATCAAATAAAAAGAAATTCAGCTATTATCCTATCGTCGATAAAGACAACAAATGTCTCGGACTTTTAAAGCTTGCTGATTTATATGACAAAACTCCAAAAAAGGTGATTTTAGTCGATCACAATGAATTCCAACAAAGTGTAGAAGGAATCGAAGAAGCAGATATTCTAGAAGTTGTAGATCACCACAAAATAGGAAATATCGGAACAAATATGCCAATTAATTTCCGTAATATGCCAGTGGGTAGTACAAATACAATTCTATATTTAATGTATCGCGAAAATGGTGTCGTAATTCCAAAAAATATTGCCGGATTAATGCTTTCAGGTATTATCTCTGATACTTTATTATTAAAATCTCCAACGACGACAGACATCGATCGAACTGCATTAAATGAATTATCTCGTATCGCTGAAGTAGATCCTGAAAAATATGGTATGGAAATGTTTAAAGCAGGTTCTTCTTTAAAAGGAAAGACGAAAGAAGAGATTTTATATACTGACTTTAAAAACTTTGAAGTAAACTACCAAAAAATTGGAGTTGGACAAGTTTATACAATGGATATTCAAGAATTCTTAAGCGAAAAAGACAGTTATGTTCAACTCATTAATAAAGTTGCTGTACAAAACGACTATTCAATTGTAGCTCTATTCGTAACGGATATTATCAAAAATGGATCATATGTCTTCTTTAACGATAATTCGAAAGAAACACTTGCTACAGCATTTGACTTTTCTGACTTAGACCAAGGAT
Organism: uncultured Mycoplasmatota bacterium; assembly: GCA_900553765.1. Classification (GTDB taxonomy): domain Bacteria; phylum Bacillota_I; class Bacilli_A; order RF39; family UBA660; genus Fimihabitans; species Fimihabitans intestinipullorum. The sequence continues at coordinate 3,381 of USET01000044.1, read as the reverse complement.
TCTATCTAGATGGTGTTGTATCTAGAAAAAAACAAATGATACCAAATATTATGCGTGTATTAGATCCAAAATAAAAGATTTGTGTACTTTTTGCACAAATCTTTTTTTATCATTATTTTTCATTGTCAGTAGCTTTTTTTAATACTTCTAAAAATTCAATTAAATAGTAGATAAAATGTTTTTCTAATTTTACAGTATCTAAAATGATTACCAAACATCTTCCTCGCAATTGAAAACGAAACATTCTTGAAATTCTACTAGCTTCTATAAATAATAATTCTCCATTTACTTTAGCCGTTAATTCAGGTTCTAGAATCATTTCGATCGAATTCTTCGTTTGACGAATTCGTTTAATATTCAACGCTGCTGCCATTTTTTCAAACCATTCTTCATACATGTAAATGAGTAAAGATTCGTCGATTGTACCAAATCGATCTTCGATTTCCTCTTTTACTTGATGTAATTTTTCATAAGAATCAATTTCATTAATTTTCTTATGAATTTCAATTTTTAATTCTTCCTCTTCAACATAACTATCTTTAATGCTTGTCTCTACTTCTAATAATGGAGTAGAATCTTTTTCAACTTCTTCTGCAACAGGAAGACCTTTTAACTTTTTCATTTCTTCATTCAACATTTTCAAAAATAATTCGATTCCTACAGAATCGACAAAACCTGCTTGTTCTTGACCGAGGATATCCCCTGCACCACGTATAGATAAATCACGCATTGCAATACGGAATCCACTTCCTAATTCTGTAAAATCTTTGATAACTTTTAATCTCTTTGTTACTATTTCACTCAATATCTTTCCAGGTTGATACATCAAATAACAATATGCAATACGATCACTTCTTCCAACTCTTCCCCTAATTTGATACAACTGAGCAAGACCAAATCGATCAGCATCCCTAATGATCAACGTATTAACACTCGGAATATCAATACCAGTTTCTATAATTGTCGTACAAATCATGACATCGTATTCATGATTTGTAAATTTTATCATGACATCTTCTAATTCCCTTTTTGCCATTTGTCCATGTGCTGTAATTACTTTAGCATCAGGAACTAATCGTTCAATATGATATTTCATTTTTTCCATTTCTTCAATGCGATTGGATAAAATAAATACTTGTCCATTTCTCGATAATTCTTTATAGATCGCATCTTTTAATAAAGCATCATTTTCCGCAACTACATAGGTTTGTACAGGATAACGATTGACTGGTGGCGTCTCGATGAGAGATAAACTTCTTAAACCAGACATCGACATTTGTAACGTTCTCGGAATCGGTGTTGCCGATAAAGTAAGAACATCGATTGTCTCTTTCCATTGTTTAATTTTTTCTTTATGTTTTACTCCAAATCGCTGTTCCTCATCTACAACTAATAATCCTAGATTTTTAAATACGATATCACTACTCAAAATTCTATGAGTTCCAATAATAATATCGACGTTACCTTCTTTTAAGTCTTTTAAAACTTGTTTTGTCTCTTTTGTCGAGGTAAATCTATTTAAAATTTTTATCTTTATCGGATAATTAGTAAATCGTTCTAAAGCATTTTTAAAATGCTGTGTTGATAAAATGGTCGTCGGACAAAGAAAAGCAACCTGATATCCACTCATAACAGCCTTAAACATCGCACGAAAAGCAACTTCAGTCTTACCAAAACCAACATCTCCACATAACAGACGATCCATCGGGTGTGGGGCTTCCATGTCTTTTTTTATTTCTTCCGTAACTTTCAACTGATCTTTAGTTTCTTGATATGCGAATTCTTTTTCAAATTCATATTGTAAAGAATTGTCTTCATCAAATGCGATTCCAGGAGAAGCTTCTCTAGCAGCATACAATTTTAATAAATCTCCTGCAATGCTCTCAATTTTTTTCTTAACCCTTAATTTTGTTTTTTCCCAATCAGTACCACCTAATTTATTTAATTTTGGTTGTACTCCTTCTTTCGCAGAATACTTACTAATATAATCTATTTTTTCCACAGGAATATAGACTTTATCTCCGTTTTTATATTCCAACATTAAATAATCTTTTTTTAATCCAGACTTTGTTAAAGTCTTCATTCCGCAATAGCGACCAATTCCATGGATTTGATGAACGATATAATCCCCTGGTGATAATTTATCAATATTATTTATTTTAGTTCCTAATTTAAAGTTAGTTTTATAACGATGTTGATGAGACTGATTTTCAAATAATTCTCGTGGAGTAAAAATCATATAATGATCGATTGTAAAACCATATTGCAAAGGATATACAATAACATTGATTTTCATTGGATCTAAATGTGATGAATCAGTAAAAATAAATTGTTCGGAATCAAATTGCTCTAATAATTGATTTGCCTGTTTTCTATTAGAAAGAGCTAAAATAACAAACTTACGACTCTTATGATAATCTATTAATTTCTTTTTTACTGTATCAATGGGACCAGATATATTAGAAATATCCGTTGAATGATATGTTTGTGTATTTTTAACAAATTCTACATTATCATCAAAATTCATAAGGGCAAATCTAGGTTCATGATAACAATTCTCAAGTTCATTCATATAATCCATGTTTTCATTCTCGCCACTGCTCTGATGATAGTGAAACATTTCGTCCAACAATCTTTCATAACCAATTTTAATATCATTATAATTTAAAAAGACTTGAATATAATCCTGTAAATATTCTCCTATAAATGTAACAGGACCATATTTTTTTAACATTCGTTGACTATGATTTTCAACTTCACATACTTTTGATAATAAAAATTCACTATTTGGTTCGATCGTAATCGTAGAAATTTCTTTATTCGTCAATTGTGTATCGATGTCAAATGTTCGAATAGATTCGATCGTATCTCCCCAAAATTCCAAACGAATCGGAAATTCAGTACCGACAGGAAATATATCTACTACATATCCACGTACTGCCATTTCTCCTGTTTTTCCGACCAATACTTCTCGTTGGTATCCTAAACGATATAATTCTTCAACTAACTTTTTAGGATCGTATTCCATATCTTTCGATAATGTCAAAAAGCTCTTACGATAAGTATCAACTGTAGGCAAATAACGAAGGAGGCCCATTAAATTTGTAATAACTATTTTAGGCTGATCTATCGTAGTCATAGCCTTCAAAGTTTCCAATCTAGTCGTTTTTAATTCCGGAGAAATTGCAAGTGCTTCACTCGTTAAAAAATCATCCATAGGAAATAAATAAACTTGGTCAGTTAAATCTTGCATAATTTGATAAAACTTATTCGCTTCATATAGGCTATTTGTTACAAACAAAATAGACTTGTTCTCTTTTGACAACAACTTTTTTAAATAGATACCTTTTAATTCATCTGTTAATCCTACTATGACATTAC
>USET01000043.1 GCA_900553765.1 uncultured Mycoplasmatota bacterium | reverse complement strand
TTTTCTATCTTACTGATATCAGCATCTAAAATATTTTTATAAAAAATCGTTGCCATGTATAATTCATCGTTGGTAATACTATCGCGCCTTTTTTGTTTTTCTAAGAGGATTGCAATCATCGCATCCTCTAAATCATTCCAATCCATATTTGGAACCGTTGCAAGTCTTACGATAAAATCGATATCTTTTCTGTCAATCGCAATTCTTTTGATTTTTTCTAAATTGCTTCCTTTTACAACAGAAGCAAGTGCAATCATATCTTCTTTGTTATTTCGTTCAACTATGATACTAGAAATCTCTCCAACGATATCATTCATTTGATTTTTTTCATCTGAAATAAATTCGATTAAAACGTCACTACGTTGTACTCTCAAATAATTTTTTAATCCCTGTCTCATTATTTTCCTCCTGTTTCAAGAAAAGAAACACGCAAAGTGTCTCTATACTTCTTGAATCACAATAAGTATCATCGGCTTACATTCTGTTGCCTGGTATAGATATTTTCCAAGCTTATCACGTACTCCATTTTTAATCTTATTAAAATCGACATAATTTGGTTTGATGTTTTCTTCTATCACAGCGAGTGAAATTTTCTCAGCTTCCTTGATTAAATCAATATTATCTTTTACGTATACAAATCCTCTTGTTAAAATTTCTGGTCCTGCTAAAATCTTTTTATTAGCTTTATCCAGTGTCGCACATACTAAGACAATTCCATTATCACTTAGTAACTCACGATCTTTTAATACAAGGTCACCAATATCTCCAGCTGTCTTTCCGTCGACTAAAATATCGTCTACTTTTACCTTTTCGTTCGTATCGATATATTCTCCATTTTCAAATGTTACCACTTGTCCATTTAATTTTAATAATACGTTTTCTTCTTTCATCCCAATCGCATAGGCAACTTTCGCATTTTCTACCTGATCCCTGTAATCTCCAATGACTGGCATATAGTATTTTGGATTGATCAAATCGATCATCATCATCAAATCCTCACTAGAAGCATGATGATCCAAATATTTTTTTGTTGGTAAAATTACTAAATCCGCACCAATCTGAGCGATTCTATCAAAAATACGTGTTGCGCTTTTCTCAAGTCCTTCATAAACTGGTGAAGCAAATACAACTGTATCTGTATCTTTGATCTTTACAAATTTGTCGTATCCTTTTACAATACGATCCATATTAGAAAATTGTTTTTCTCTTTCATCTGAAATTAGTACGAATATATTTTCGTCGTTCACTTGACGAATCGATTTGATTCTATTCTTGTCAAACTTCACATACTTCATATCGATCGCTTTCATAATCGTATTTTCTAGTCTCTTTCCTACGATCACCACATTGCGATCTGTCTTCATTAAGACATTCAACACTTCTTGAATACGATACAAGTTAGATGAAAAAATACTACATAAAATACGTCCATCTTTCTTATTGATCGTCTCACTTAAAATTGGTGTAATTCGATGATTTGGAGATGTATATCCCTTTCTCGGTGCGTAGAGAGATTCACTCATCAAGCAAAGAACTCCTTGCTTTCCTACGTATGCTAATTTCCCGATATCCGTTTTATATGGCCCAATCATCGTTGGATCAAATACAAAGTTTCCCGTATATACAATCGCACCATCCGGTGTATTTAATACATATCCAACCGCATCTGGAACTGAGTGTGTTACACTAATTGGAAAGACGCTATTCTTTCCAAATTTAATCTTGCGATGTGGTTTTAACTCAACTAATTGATCTAATTTTAGCCCGTCTTCTAATAATTGTGGTTTTAACATTTCTAATGTAAATGGAGTTCCATATACTTTTACTTGTTTTAACTCCGATAACATATCAGGAATCGCACCCATTTGTTCATCGTGTCCATGGGTTAGAAAAATCCCTTGAATTCTTTTCTCGTTTTCTTTTAAATAATCGTAATTAGGTAAAATGTAATCGACTCCTAACATGAAGTCATCCGCATATTTTAATCCCGCATCAAATACAAATATATCTTGGTCTACTTCGACCACATACATGTTCTTTCCAATTTCGTTTAGTCCACCTAAACTGAATATTTTTATTTTGCTCATGTTTTCTCCTTTCTTTTTCATTTGTATATAAAAAGACTTCTACATTATATCAAAAAATAACGAAGAAGTCTAATTTTTACGACATATTTAAACACGCTTGATACGTCTCTTGATTTTTATCTGCAACCTTGATTACTTTGCTATCTACAAGGGTAATTTGCTTGTCATCGAAAAACAAAGCACCACTGAAGTACCCTCCTACTTGTATCAAATCCATACAATCAGGAAGGTTTCCCTTCATATCTAAAGTCCATTCGTAATCGTTTCGAATCTTATTTAGATTTTCCGTCTCTCCATATAATCCTTTCATCTCAATATCTTGTTTCAATCCCTCTATAAATTGAGTTGCCAAAAGTTCATATGCCTTATTTTTTGTTTCATTCTTTTTTTCTACTACTTTCTTTGCATGATCTTGGTATTTCGTCCATACTTGAAATCCCACTGCCATTACGCCACATATTATCAGTAAAGCAATTACCATAACTATAACTTTTTTCATTTTATCACCTAATTTCTAACCATGCGTTATTTTGATCAATATGATTCATCGTCGCTATGTATAGAAGATCTGTAACCTTCTCATGATCTTTGACCCAATCACTTAAATTCTTTGCCTCATCAACATTTAACACATATACTTTTTCGTAATGTTGACTTAGAAATGGAACAATTTCGTTTCCACTATCATCTTTGACGATCAAAAGTTCTTTTCCATTATGGACCTCAGGATTGGTAATCGTTATCTCTCCATCATCTTCTCCTAAAAAGAATCCTTTTTTATGAACTTGTTTTAAATAATCATTCTGATAAAACGTATCTTTCTCGTGTTCTTTTTTCGTATAAGAAACTTGATACTTCGGTTCATCTTTTACAAATTGATAGATCGTATCCGCAGGAATTGTTCCATCTAACGTCTTATAATATAAATCTCCATAATACGTTTCCGAAACCTTTTTGATTTCATATTCCGTCATCGGAACTGACTCGATATCATTTTTTTCACAATATTCTAAATATGCATAATATGCTCCATAGCTCGTCCAAGTAAAATCTGTTCGATAGTAAAGTGGATAATCATTTTTCTTTCCCGTCAATGTCTGAACGAGATTGATATCGTTAATCGTGAGATTATAATATAATTCGTTCATCTCTTCTACTTCCGAACTAGATATGTGATCTGGTAGATACTCTTTATAAATACTTGATTTGGATGGAATCAGCATCAACGAACTATTGATATAATTAAACTTTTCTTGCACTTTATTTAATGTTTGAATCATTTTCTTTCCGTTCGCCTGAGGCTCCGTCTTCTCTACTAATTGATCCTGTTTTCCAAAATAAACATCATTTTTCTCTTTTATCCCGAATGCTTGTTCTACATTGGTTGCAATCTTGCGAAACGATATGCGAAGTGGAAAATGATCTTCTAAATAACTTTGATAATCTTTTGCGTAATTTCCATTCCATAATTCCGCCATCGTAAGATTAGGTTTCTGCTCTAACTTTTTATCCTCTTCACTTGAATAGGCTTCACTCCCCAACGATAAATAAAATAAAACGAGAAATGGAATGAGGCAAATCGTAATTTTTAATTTATCTTTCATACACTCACCTGCCAAAAATAAACACATAAAAGAACGAAAAGAAGAATTGAAATAAGAATCATCAAAATTGTCATGAGACGTGCAACCCATTTATTTTCTATCTTCTTTTTCTTCCATGGAATCGCACATAAAATCGTAACTAGATAGAATAATCCGTATTGTAAGATTTGATATAACGTCATATTTCCTATAAATGGAAGATGTTCTAATCCAATCATTGCTTTTAAATACGTCATACCATCTGCACCTAATAGGAATAGCGCAACGATACTTACTATTATAAAATAAATTGTATAACGCACCCATCCTGGTCGTTTTTGTACCCATGGAATCGCATCGCAACTAACAAGGATTCCAAGAATCATACCACCCCAAAGAAATGCGAAACTCGGATACAAACAAAAGGCAAATAAAGCTGTAAGACAAGCGATTGATAGTGCATACTTCCTACTCCAACCATTCTCATATTGAATTGGAATATGTGATAACAACGATGGATAAAGAGCAATCACAAACTTGTGAAGTGGCTGTAAGAAACTGACCGGACTCTTCTCTTTTTTCAATTCTAATCCTGCCATCATCCATAGTCCATCCGATAGTTGGCGAAGACCGATCCAAATATGATAACAAGAGAGAACGAAAAGTGGTAAAAAGATCCATAACGTGAAAACAGATTGCTCCATCATATGAGAAATCAAATATCGTACGATCTTGATTCCAACCATTCCAAGCAATATCGCACGACACATTCCAAAAAAGAAACGCTTTCCTCCATTTTTAAATTGTTCCCATGTCACATCTTTATGATAAAGCCTTTTAAATTTTGAATACTCCATATAACGAGAAATCCAAATACGTGGGAATCCAATCAGATAAAATCCATATAAATCTATTTCTTTTACAGGTGTGATCCGTCCTTGAAAAACATCGATACTATATTTCATTGCATGCAAGAAGACAAGTAGAAGTGAAATAGAACCTAAGAAAAACTCTTGAAACGCTCCACTTCCCCATAGAATATTCCACAAAACAAAGTATAGTAACATCTCCGATAGAAAAATGAGTTCTTTTTTTCTTCGATCGACCCGAATCTGGTATAACCATCTGCTTCCTCCCCACGAAGTTAGAAACATTCCAATCATCACAAGGGAAACTACTGGCGAAAGGATAAACCAACAGAGGATACTTCCTAAGAAAAGAATCCAATTTTTTCCTTTTGGAATCCAGCAAGATAGCATATATATCAAAGGTAAAATACCAAGACAAAGCAAATACATCATCTCAATCATACTCTAACTTCCTTCCATGATCTATAGGTTATCGTATCAAACAAAATTATCCTTGTCAATCAAAGAAAAGGCAACTTATTCGTCGCCTTTTTGAAATATAGAACGATATTTTTTTGCAACCTGTCGAAGATGAGTTACTTCTTCCTGTTTTCCTACACCTCTTAAAAATGTTACGAAGTCCTCTCCATATTTTTCTATCATGTCGTAAAAAAGATAGTCTTCGATGAATAAACGCATGTCCTCTTCAGAATAATCGATATCATGATCATCGTTGAATCGTGATAAACAACGATTAGAGATCGCTTTTAAACTCCCCTCTTTCCAATCTTTATCATAGGAAGCTGCATACGGACTTTCCGCTAATACCTGTGATACTTTCTGGTAAGAGCTCTGAATCGCATGATATTCCTCCGGTAAAAACCGGTAAAGTATTTCTGCTTTATCGATCAATTTAAATTGGTTTACAAAACGCATCGATAAAATACTCGCACAAATATCACGTGGTGTATTTTCCTCAAACGGCATTTGGGAAACATAGACATGATCTAATTCATGATAAATATACTCTAAATAGTAAATTCCATGTGCATCCTTCTGCCTTAGTATTTTCTGATTGACAGCGATCGCACAACGTTCGTTTTCATAATCGTGAATCATCGAAAATACAGCGATTCCCATCTCTGACTGTCCTATAGATTGAGACTCAAATACTGGAACTTCTGGTAATTTTTCTTTTTCACAATTCAAACGCACCAACTCTCGAACCAAATGAATTCTCGTAGATACTTTCACACATGGGAAAATACTCCCTAAAAACATATTCTCTATCAATTTTATCTTTTCACCTAAATTCATTTTCTGATATCCCGGATGATGATCAAAAATCCACGGTAAATATTTTTGACATGCTAACAAGTCTCTCGGTGATAAATCACTTTTATCCCATAATTGATTTGTACTACGTAATCGATATACTTTATATTGCTGTAAAAATGATTTTCCCATACTATGATATTGTTTTAATATCTCATTTCTCTTAGAAAGGGGTATGTGGAGGAGTGCGAGTGCAAATTCAAATTCTTTTTCTAATTCTTCATTCATCGATCATGACCTACTTTTGACTTTCGCAAATCATACGAAATTTCTTTGCCTTTTCTTTATATTTCTTACATTCTTCTTTTTCCAAAGATAATTGACAATTTCCGTTTTCTCTTTCAAATTGTTTGATGGCGATAGATCCCATAAATTCTGTCATTTGTCTTTCCGTTAGATATACTTGGTGCTCAATGTTAAAATCTAATAATAACTTCTTGGCCACAATGTATTGATTCTCTTTCCACCAGGACTCATCTTTCTCATTCGCGTAAGGATTACTTTTTAAAATCTGTGATACTTTTTGATATGACTGAACTATCGCGCGATATTCTACCGGCAAAAACATATATCTTATATAAGCGTCCTGTTGTAGTAGAGATAGCTGATTCATAAACGAAGAGATATAAGCAATAGATTCTTCTTTAGATAATTTTCCACATTGTGCCTTTTGTTCTAAGTAAAAGTGATCTAATTCGTGATAAATACATTCTAGTATTCTAACACCAGATATATTAGGATGATTCATTATGTCTTTCGATACTACAATATATGATATTGTATCACCATTTTCTAACGTGACCCTAGAATTGGCCATTGATGCTTGATTCGGTAACCATGTTATTCCTAATACCTTACAAGGTTCTATTCCATGTTTTTGACAATATAAATTTCCTAATTCGCGTAACAATTCCAGTCTTGCTCTTGGAGTTATATACGCATAAAAACGATTCAAGAATAATGTTTCAAGCATTTCTACTTTCGATAAATGATCTAAAGATAAATATTGTTTATGGTAAGCAAATATTTGAGGTAGATATGATTGATATGGAATAAAATCCTCTGCATGATAAAAGCGAAGATTTTGGAATCGTTCTTCCGTATCCGTCCAATCTTCAATTCCATACCAATCTTGTATATCACTTGGTGAATACAATTGATCTTTATATTGTCTCATAATAAGATCGATAATTTGATTCCTAATTTCTAAGTGTAATGATAGTAAATCATATCCAATTTCCATTTCCAATCTTATTTGTTTTTCTGTTATCATTGCTATCCCTTCTTTTATACACGCTATGATATTTTATCACAACTCGATGAATTGTCAAATCAAAAGCACATTGAAAACTCAATGTGCCTTCTTTTATTTATCGTTGTTTTCCTTTAACACTTCAATTGCTTTACGCATCTTTTGATCGTACTTAATCATATCGAGTCCACCAAACATCTTCAAGAATTCATCTTTTTCCATCTGATATTTTTCTGCTAATTTTTGAGCTTCCTCTTCAGCTTCTTTATCAGTGATATCGATCTTTTCAGCTTTTGCTACTTCTTCTAACATGAAGCGAGATAATACTCTTTTTTCTGCTTCTTCGTGCATTTGATCGCGAAGTGCTTGTTCGTCAGAATTTGTGAACTTGTAGAATTGTTCTAATGTCAATCCTTGCATTCTTAAATTCTCTTCGTATTGACGAAGCATACGATCGATTTCATCGTGAATCATAACATGTGGTACATCCACTTCGATTTGTTTGATTGCTGCTTCGATTAAATCATCGATAAATTTATTTTCAACATTTGCCTCTTTACGAGCTTTAATCATATCTTTTACTGTTGCTTCTAATGTCTCTTTAGAATTAACTCCTTCTAATTCTAAGTCAGCATAGAACTCTTCTCCTAATTCAGGAATAACAGTTGTTTTAACATCGTTTACTTTTACTTTAAACGTTACTTCTTTTCCTTTTAAATCTTCTGCATGGTAATCTTTTGGGAACGTTACTTTAATCTCTTTTTCGTCTCCCTTTTTCATACCTACAAGTTGTTCTTCAAATCCAGGAATAAATGTTCCACTTCCGATTTTTAAAGAGTAGTTTTCTCCTTTTCCACCATCGAATGCAACTCCATCTTTGAATCCTTCAAAGTCTATCACAGCAGTATCTCCGTCTTCTACTGTCTCATTTTCTTTATTCATCGTTTCTGCATAACGGCTACGCATTTCATCGATTGCGTGGTTGATCTCCTCTTTCGTTACCTTTGCTGATTCTTTCTTAACTTTTAATCCTTTGTATTTTTTCAATTTTACTTCTGGACGTGTCGTTAAAGTGAAATTGAATGTAACACCTTTCTCATCGATACTTTTAAGTGCGATCTCTGGTTGTGCTACCAATTCAACATCTTTATTTTCATTTAACATTTGTTCATAGGCATCGTTTAATACTGTATCAGCCGCATCCATGTAAAGAGATTCTTTTCCATATTTTTTCAAGAATACTTCTTTACCATTCGCCGGGTCGATTCCCAAAGAACGTACTGCCCATAAGGCTGTAG
>USET01000042.1 GCA_900553765.1 uncultured Mycoplasmatota bacterium | reverse complement strand
CAACAGGAAATGTTGCTAGATCTAACCATTCTTTATCTAAATGCAATGAAACATCATAATGATGATCATGTTTTTCTAAAGAATAATATAAATTATGATTTTCTTTTCCAAAAAAATCTATCATATAAGGTTCTTCGATAATAAATATAGTCTGCTCACCGAATTTTGCTTGAATTGTACCATCATTTGGAATATAAAGCTCCAAATCAGTATCTATGATAAACTCTATTGTATCTGGTGTAGTCTTCGGTTCCTTTAAAATAATACTTTCTTTTACTTTCGTTGGTAATACTTGATATTTAACATCAATATCATCCAATAAATCAAAATATGAAAGTTCTTGATGTTTTAATTGTGGACATATATCTTTTTCACTTTTAAAATACATAGAAAGTCTATGTCCATCCCTTTCTATTGTAAATAACTCATTTTCATGAGTTTCAGTCTTAAACTTTGCCTGAAATTCATTCTTACGATTACAAAAATATCCTTCTTTTTCCTCAAGTGTATTATCTATTTCTTCATAAATACCATTTTTAAGATAATGTACCGGTTCTGAATACATTTCAGCAATTATTGTTCCGTCTTCCATCAAAAAGTGTTTTTCACATGCTTTTCGAAGAGACACAATTTCTCTTTTTTCTTTCATTTTTCTCACCTCACTCATACTATGAATGAGTGAACTAGAAATTCGCTACTGCTTTTTTAATTGTTCCAACTTTTCTTTTATCATTGGATAGTAACGCTTCCATATTGTAGAAACACTAACATCGTTATAAAGTGATACTTTGTCGACAGCTTTATTAATATTCAATCCATTTACAACTACTTCATAATATAATTTTTGCTCGATCCCTTTTAATGTTTTTAGATTGTACTCCATTTCAATTATGATTTTTTCCATATTAGATTGCAATGTTTCTAAATGATTCATTTCTTCTTTTAATACATCCTGTTCTTTTTGAATCGCCTGTTTTCGTAAACGAATTAATTCTAATGATTTCTTTGTATTATCGTACTGCTCTATCACATGCATATTTTCAACTCCTTTCATAATACTGTATGACGAATTGAAAAATTATCGTTGGCATTTCCAATAGAAAAAACATCAAAAGATGTTTTTTATGCGACACGCTTCCACATATATACCGTTAAATATGGAGGCATATTATTATGTGCTTGATTTCCGCCTGTATGTTGACATGGAGTTGCATCCCCACCAACAATAGACGTGCTTCCAGAATACGGAATTCCAGTTCCTGAACCCGATCCCGCAAATGTAAATAACATAGTATGATTATGACTTGGCATTTCTAATACACTTAATTGATGAGTCGCTTCTCCTCCAGTAGTTCCACCTGTGTAAGTATTTCCTGCACCAAGTAAAAACACATCGCGAATTTGTTCCCAACTACCACCAAAATAAGTTGCAGGATTAGTACTATCTACACTGATATAAATAGATCCAATCGGATATAGATGATAATATAGATCACTACTTGTAGTATCTCTTTGTGTCGTCGTAATACTATTTACCGTTAAATTTCCCTCACTATCTAGATGAAACTTATTTTGATTTGAAGTAATGCAATTAATTTTCAATTGATTCGCTTCCATATCAATTCCATTTTCTGTTTCTGTAAATACATCTTTAAAATAAAGATCTTCTGTATTATTCATATACATGCTCCTTTCTAATACATTTTGTTATATGAAAGAAAGTCATAGAAAAGTGCTATCATGAATCGAAAAAGTAAAACTCGCGCATAATAATGCTAGGTGATACTATGCAAATTGTAATCTACTTTACTATCTTCATATCGAAAGTCATAGAAAATTCTCTTGCAACTTTGCGACTTATCGTCGTTGCAAATGGAAAAAAACTATTAGGTGCTTTCTTACAATTTGCCATCGCACTCGTCTGGATAGTCGTAACAGGAATGGTCGTCATAAACCTTACGAAAGATCCGCTCAAAATTGTCTTCTTTGCCCTAGGTTCCTTCGTCGGATCTTACTGCGGAAGCTTGATAGAGGAAAAACTTGCTATGGGAGATAGTATGTTAATCGGTATTACAAAAAAAGATAACGAAGATATTTTAACTTCTGCAATCCGTAACGAAGGCTATGCAGTCACTGTCTTAGAAGGCAATGGGTTAGAACAAACTTCATCTGTGCTCATGATTGTCGTTCCCAGAAAAAAACGTAATACAGTCGTTCGAATGATCAAAAATATAGATCATAAGTCGATGATCGTAACAGAAAAAATAGGAATCGTACATGGTGGATACACAAAAAAATAGGATCTCTACGATCCTATTTTTGGTTGTAATCTCTTTTGATATGCTTTTCCTTTTTGATATACGTTTCTTTGTTCTATGTCACGATCTTTTAATCTAGAAAAGAAATTAGTCAAATAAAAATCATTGGCAAAACGAATCATTTCGCGCTCGATTCCTACCATCATTTCATCGATTGGATACTGCATAGAATCTTGCTTTTGAATCATCTCATTCAATAAATCAGATTGGATTTTATGTTTAATATTACTTGTAATTTTAAAGTATAAATTACTATATTTTCGATCTGGTTTAAATTCTAAATGATAATTTCGTGCAAACTGGTTGAGTCCGTTTTCATATTGCTTTCTCGACTCCATCAATTGATCGCAATGAAAGTAATAATTTAACATTGGATACTCTTCCATATTTGTTGCAAATAACTGTTGTAATGTGTCAAAACCATCTACTTTAAAGACTGGAATTCGTGCCACTTGATATGTTTGCTCCTTCGTCTGTTTCGTTCCATAACAACACTCATGATAATGTGCACTATTATGCGCTAAACCGTACATCAATACTGCTAAAAACTGATTTAAATCCTCTTGTGTCATAAACCTTTCCTTTCCATATAAAACACAAAGCTTACAACACACTGCATAAGAATCATAGCACAACACATATCCTCTGTCAATGTCACAAAAAAGGGAAATTGACTTCCCTTTTACACATTCTCTTTTAACTGATATTGATATCCAGCCTCTTTTGTCTCGACCTCTGGTTCTAAGTTTAAATATTGTTTGTTTTTTTCGTACAATACTTTTAAATCATTGAGTAATTGTCCTAATTTAGAAGATGCTAACATCTGATTGACTTCTTCTAACTGCGGGGTCACATCCTTTGGCTCGATCCCTTTATAATAAGATAGTTTCTCCTCGAATTCGTGATACTTGCACACTTCGATTTCTTTTTCAATCTCTTTAATCTTTTGATCTAGTTGTTTCCGTAATTCTTTATTTTCAATTCGCAACGTCTTGATCTCTTCTTTTACTCTTGCGATTTCTAATGTCGCGCGTGCAATCATCTCTTCCCATCTTTTTCTAGCACGATATTTAAAGAGGCGAATGAAGAAATTACGTTGTAATAGATCGTATAAAGATCGTTCTGCGATCTCCTTCGAAGTTACATATTCGATTTCTTCTTCTCTCAAATTATCTATACGATCTTGATTGTAAGTTTCTTGTTCTTTTAATTCGTCGATCTCTTTCTTTGCTTCTAAATAAGTTGGTTCCGCTTGCAATAACTTTTCACGCATTTGTTGTTCTTTCAACTCTTGCTCGTAAAGATCGCGTTGATGTTTTAACTCATCTACTCTCTTTTCTTCTAGTTCAATCTTTTCCTGTTGTGCACCAGATACCAAATGAAATAGATATTCATTGATCGTATGAAATGAAATATCAGAAAGGTCAAACGTTGCAAACGGATCTTTTTTATATGGTGTTTTTTGCAAAGCACGGAATAAAAAATAAAATTCTTCGATGCCTGGAAACATCGCTAAAATTAAATTCTTGTTATCTGTATTCATCCACTTCATCTTTAGATGAACATATCGCCAACATAGATCTTCTAGTGCCTCTTTCGTTTCAATATGTGCAAAAGAAAATTGTTCTTGGAACAAAGATTGATAAGTTTCTATATCAGGCACATCGTAAGTGTCTTTACCTAACGTCACTTTTAATACGATCTCTTTTTTTCGCTTATCTTTTCTCTTAATTGAAAATTTGTATCCATATAGTTTATCGAACAATTCTGTTAAATTGATATAATCTTTCGTATTTGGGAGTGAATCAAATGGAATATCAAGATGTTCTAAAAATTCAGTTTTCTTGCTCATTTTCTCACTCTCCTATGTTACTTTTATTTTATCACGAATTAGAAGAATTGAAAAGAATTTGTCGAAAAAAGGATAGAATTATTTCTATTTTAGTGCTTTTGCAAACTTTAATGCTTGATCTGTAATCATTCCGACCGGATGATTTCCTATCTTTTTCTGTACTAATTTTACCGTACTAAGATGATAAATCGCATAGACGAATGTCTCTTTTGTATGTTTGACATCATCGACAAGTGCAGGTGTTATTGCTTGAAACGACAATGAACTATGTACATATTTATAATTGATAAAATGATTCACAAATACACTAACACGATACTTTGGATATTTCTTTTCGATATATTTGATCAAATCGACGCGAAACGATACAAGATATAAATTTAAATTAGAATAACGATCCAATATGTGACATACTTGATCAGCGAGAATTTTATAATCCCCTGTTTCTTCTTTCAATTCGATCAATATAATTTTAGAAGTGTGAACTCGTTTTAAAAAACTAGATAATTTTGAAATTTTCGTATGGTATTTTTCTGAAATCAAAGTAAGCTCTTTCAATTGGTTCCATGTTTTATCCCTTACAAACCCAATCGCATTCGTCGTTCTTTCTAAAGTTGCATCGTGAAAAATAACAACTTCGTTATCCTTGGTCAAACGCACATCCAATTCTACTCCATCAATGAGTGGATGTGATAATGCTTGTATCAGTGCTTCACTCGAATTTTCAGGATACTTCGTCACACCATTTCCTCGATGTGCGATCCACTTTATCATACTATCACCACTTCATCATATGAAAATAGAAAGGTTTTATACCTTTCTATTGTGACAATTGTTCTTTCATATATCGATAGATCTCTTCCCCGATTTCATCGATCGGTCGTGCATGACCATCTTCTGCACATTCGATAGTCTTCCAATGATATGTCTGCGCTAATTCTTGATATGCTTGTTCCGCATGTTTTAAATGTTCTGGGTTCATTTCAAGTTGATCCGGTTTTTCAAAACGACATTTACGTAATTCCTCTGCTGCCTCGTAAGGCATATGAAGAAAAATAGCGATATCTGGTTTAGGTAATTCTAAAAGTTTAAACTCTAACACATCGAGCCAAGCATACATGTTTAATCTTTCATTAGTATCCGTTATTTTCCCACCTTGATGTGCCATATTAGAATATGTATAACGATCTAATATCACATGAACTCCTGTATTCAATAAAGAGACAATCTTATCCATATTATATCTTCTATCTGCTGCATAATATAAAGCAGCTACTTTCGGATCCACTTTATCTGCTCCTTCTTTAAACCAACCATCACAGATGTAAGATTTTCCAAGATAAGGTCCTCCTATCATTTTTCCTGTCGGTGTATCATACATTGGAAAGCTAAACTTCTCTACCGGATATCCATCCTTTTTTAATCGTTCGATTAACATCTTTGATTGTGTTTCTTTTCCAGAACAATCAGTTCCTTCAATTACAATTAACTTTCCCTTCATTTTTCCAACAACTCCATCTGTTTATGAATCGTTTTTTGTTTTTCTTTCATCTCTTGTGGATGTCCACAACTCATTTTACCTTCCGGACATTTTCCAAACACACATGGAGCACCTGCATTCATGAAAATATTAGGAGCAACTTCTAACACTTGATCCAACATTTGATTTGCCACCTCACGAATTTCCCACTGTGCACGTGTACATAAACGTTCTTTAAAAAAGTTAAATAAACTTCGCGCATTCATCGTCATCATAATCTTAGTTTCACATGCATTCGGAAGTGCGAAACGTGCGTCTTCTAAAGCTTTCTTCTTCAATTGATTCTTTTCTCTCGGTGTAAGTGTT
The DNA here is from genome assembly GCA_900553765.1 of uncultured Mycoplasmatota bacterium. Classification (GTDB taxonomy): domain Bacteria; phylum Bacillota_I; class Bacilli_A; order RF39; family UBA660; genus Fimihabitans; species Fimihabitans intestinipullorum. The sequence goes on along the minus strand of USET01000042.1, from coordinate 2,420 downwards.
TTTCCTTCTGCCAAAGCTTTCTTTACATAATCTTCCAGCAAAGCCTCCGTAATATCGATATAGGCATTATAGTCCTTTTCTATTGAATCGAGATAAAGTTCTGTTGCTTTCTCATTCTCTTGAATTGCCGGAGGAATAATGACGCGAAACGTCTCATTTAAATCGACATAGCGTTGACTCTGCTGAGAATAACTAGCAATTCTATGTCTTACGATTTGGTGAGAACATGCTCTACTAATTCCTTCGATATAAAAATTAAATGATGCGTGTTCAAATGGACTTTCATGTCCTATGCTCGTTAAATTATTTATGAATTTCTGAATATCCGTTTCCGATAAAGAGTTCAAAATCGTATCGCTTCCTACTTTTGAATAACATAGCTTTCCTGCAGCAGCGACAATCGCATCTGGTCCTTGATGATTTACTGTTTGGGTATACCCCATTAATACAACTCTAGGAGTGGTTCCTTCTAATTTTCTTTTTTCCATCGTTACACCTACCTTCAATCTCATTATACATAGAACAAGTGTTCGTGTCAATCGACAATTTCATTTTCTTGAAATGGAACTTCTAAAAATTTTCGACTTGCTAAGAAATCACACATGTGTACAAATCTTTGATAACGATTCGAAGGCACAGGTAAAACTTCGTTTCCGTCGTAATCTTTATTCCAAGGTCCCATATGACTAGAAATCATATTCACAATCGCCTTGATCTCATTTTCCGTAAGTGTTAAATCTTCTGCATGACTTTCGATCATATGACAAATAAGTAATGGATGGTCAAATCGAACATATCTCTCTTTCGATTCTCCATGCTTTAGTCCATCGTGTAGAAGAAGGGCCATCAAAATGACATCTTTTTCTTCCTCCTTAAATTGATATCCAATGCTTTCGTCGTTCAAAAGTTCATAGGCAATTCTAACTGCCGCCTTTGTATGACGAACAAGTCCACCTTCCCCTAAGGCATATTTAGGATGATATTTTCCCGTAGAACTTGCTGGAACTTCGAAAAAATAATCAGGTAACCAAGAAATTAATTTTTTAATATTCTCGCGATATCGATCGCTTTTAATATACCCGATTTCTCTTTGAAATATTTTTATCTTATCTTCATTCATATATAACTACCTTCCTAAAGTTTAGTGTATCATATTTCACTCATCTTTAATAGTATCGTCAAACAATTCTAACAAAATTTCATTTGATACATATATCTTATCTTTTGGAATCGAAATATAATCTTCTTTCTTCTCTAACTTTCTTTGTTTTAACAACGTCTCAATAGGAAAAACATCTTCCATTTTTCTTTGATACTTTTCAAAAAAGCGATGTTGTGATACGCCTTCCATCTTACGAAGTCCAAGCATCATTTCATTTTCCATCGTCTCTTGTAAAGAAAGTACTTCCTCTTCTTTTCGATATACTCCATTAAAATATTGATTCAAACTTCGCGTATTCGTATATCGCACATTTCCAATATATCCACTCGCACCTAGCCCTATGCCATAATATTCTTCGTTATTCCAATAGACGAGATTGTGCCTTGAGGAGAAATGAGGACGAGCAAAATTACTGACCTCATAGTGTTCATATCCATGTTGTTTTAATGTATTACAAATATACTGATACATCTCGTAATCTAGATCTTCAGAGATCGCTTGTACATTCTTGGCACTAAATTTTGTATGTTCTTCAATGATCAATGAATACATCGATACATGAGGAACATCTAAAGATAAAATACGATCGACGTCTTCTTTCACTTCTTCTAGTGTTTCCGTTGGAAGTGCATATATGAGATCGACACTAATATTTTGAATTCCAATCTCTTTGGTCTTATCGATCCATTCTTTCACCATGTCAAACGTATGCGATCGTTCCAAGTTTTTTAAATGCCTTTCATGTGTCGTCTCCACTCCATAACTAATGCGATTAATTCCACATTGTTTCATAAGTTCCAACTTTTCCATACTCATCGTTTCGACATTACATTCGATCGTATACTCATAATCGTCTTCTCTTGGAATCGTAGCGATCATTTCAAACAATTTCTTTAATTGTTGTACAGATAAAACGCTTGGTGTCCCTCCACCAATGTAGATTGTCCTAACTTTATCCTTGATGTGATAACTCTCGAGTTCTTTTTCTAATGCGATGAGATACTCTTCTACCCAATCACTACGATAAAAAAACTTACAAAAGTCACAATAGGAACAAATATGTTTACAAAATGGAATATGAATATATAATCCGCGCATAAAAATCACCATATTATTTTACCATATTTTTTATTTTATTAAAAGTTATACTACTTAGATAAATAAATTTATGATAAAATTATAAATATAAAGAAAGGAAATGTTATCTTATGAATAATATTAAATTAAAATTGCATGACTTAACTAGTAATATTTTAGA
>USET01000041.1 GCA_900553765.1 uncultured Mycoplasmatota bacterium | reverse complement strand
AAAAACACAGAATTACTAGCAAAGAAAAATTCAACAATGGATATTTGTAAGACAATACTACAGGCAAAATAATTTTACACATATGTTAATGGTTATGGCAATTTCATCGATTATTATAAAATTGTAATAATTGATAAAATTGCCATGATTTTTATTTTTGACTATTTTATGTAAATATGTTATAATAAAAAAGTATTAAAAATTTTAAGAGAGTTAGAACTTTCTGGCTATCGTATGAATTTAGAGGTGCCGGAAAATATAACTCCTCATTTTATACAATCGCTTTTAAATGATATTCATACAACTAAGGATAAAATTGTTCAGGAAACGCTTGTCCATGTCATGAATCGGGCGGAGTATTCCCTGGAGGAAATGATGCATTTTGGTATCGGTTCGATCTATACGCATTTTACATCTCCAATTCGAAGAATCAACGATTTATGTATTCATATGCTATTAAAACAGCACATTAAGCAATGGGAATTCTCAGAGTATGATGACGAAGAATTAAGAGAGATTCTTTTAAACGTGGCAACGCAAGCGACAAAGACGGAAAGGATTGCTAATGTTGTAGAACAAACGGATAAAAAGTTATGCGAGGTAGAATATATGTTGCATCATAAAGAGGAAGAGTTTAACGCACAGATTATCAATATGAATGGGCATCGAATGATCGTGCAGTTAGAAGATAGTTTGATCGAAGGGAATGTGTTCTATAAAGATGTAAACCAAGAATGGAAGTATTTTGATCAAAAGAAAACATTAGTGAGAAAAGATGGAACAGAATTAAAAGTAGGTGACTATATCAGAGTAGTATTATCTCCTAACTGTTATGGATTATCTACCGTTGAATTAGCAATGCATCCGATAAACGGGAATATCAAACTTTTAAATTTTTCGATTATTGGTGTTGGAAAAATGGAAAAAGAAACCAAGAAATTTCTGTGTAAGAAAAATTGCCAAAATGCATAAACTATGGTATAATCTAGCTTACACGGGGATGTCTAGGTTTCGACGGGATTACTAGGTCTTTTGTGGCAAGTCGGAGGTACACGTTACGTACAAACAGAAAAATAACTGGAAAAAATTTAAAAAATGTATTAGCTAACATGTTCTCTACAAAGAGTGCTGTAGCTTTCGCCTAATTTAAGGAAAGGCATACGCTTCTATTTATTCTTTGCCTACGAGAGTATATAGGGGTTCATCAAAGTAGGATATAGCAATTTTTTGTCTAAGAAAATTGTGGAACTTTATTAGACTTACGAAAAGATAAGTTGTTGATTCCTCACATCTTTTCGGACAATGAATGAATCAACTAAACTTGTAGAAGCAGAAGGGATGGTGGTTTCGGACATCGGTTCGAGTCCGATCATCTCCACCATTTTAGAAATTTGTTCGAGTGATTCGAACTTTGATATAGAGTCAATCAGCGATGGTTGATTTTTTTCTTATCAAAAACAATAAAATAATACTATATAATTTTGTTTGTAAAGAAATTAACGACCGTGCGAAGTAAAAGATTTTTAAAGTGATCAAAGAACAATGTTGAACATTTTGAAACTAATTCATAAAGATTGATTATAGCAACTAGATAATGCAAATTTATTACTAGGTTGACTACTTACTGGAGATTGATTATAATAAAAAAACGAAAGGAAGATGCTATGAAAGAACGAACTTATGCGATGTTGAAACCAGATGGAGTAAAAAAAGGGTTGTTGAAGGAAGTTATTAGAAGGTTTGAGAAAGTGGGATTAACCGTATCCCATATCAAGGAAATGGAATTAGATGCTGGAATTGTAAAGCAACACTACGCTCACTTAGTAGACAAACCATTTTATCCGACGTTAGAAGCATTCATGTTGTCAGGACCAGTTGTTGCGATGATCGTAGAAGGAGAATCTGCTGTAAGTAAGGTAAGAGAATTGATGGGAGCAACGGATAGCAAGGATGCTTTACCAGGAACGATTCGTGGTGATTATGGAGATAAGACGTGTTGTACTTATAATATTATTCATGGATCTGATTCTTTAGAGAATGCAGAAATTGAAATCGATCGTTTTTATCCAGAATTCCAACTAAAACCATATGGTGCGGAAGAATTGAAAGTGATTTTAAATGCTGTGCGATTAGTTAAAAGATTTCATATTACAGAAAATGGTGAAATTCATTCCGCAATGGCAGAAGAATATTTGAAGTGGTTGAATCAATATGCAGTTTATTGTTCGGAAGATAAACAAGAAGCATGGAAGAAGGATACGCATGATATCGTATATCGCCCAAAAGTGATAAAACCAATCTGTGAAAGAGATATGAAAGCACAACAAATAATTGCTAATGATGATTATGGAATTATTGATGATCTATATAATTTTATGGATGCAGGAGAAATTATGAAGACTTATCATGAGACAGAGTCATGGCAAAAAGTTTATGAGGTGTTGAAAGGTCAAGGGCATAGTGGATATACGTTTAGTGGAGTTGCAAGCATCATATTGGAGTATGCTCCGTTTGGAGTAGATTTTATCGATCGATACTGTCCTGAGAGAATCAATTATGATGAAGAATTTAAAAAAGTATATATGGGTAGGAAGAAGCGGAATGAACATGTAAAATCATCTGATTTGGAACCATCTTATGAGCTTATGCTTCGACCTAAAAAATAGTAAAGAGAGCTCTTTAGTGGAGCGCTTTTGTAAATTGAAATAGATAAAAGAACAAGCAAAATATAATAGTGGATATTACAATGGTGTTTTTCTTGGAGGAACCAATGCTTGAATTAGAAAAATATGTACAAAAAGAGATTAAAATTGAACGAGTTAATTTTGAATGCGTTGATTTAAAAATTGTGCAAGATTTAGTGGAGTCATTAGAAAAAATGTTGGTGCTTTATCCTGAGATAAAGCCGTTCATCCATGCGATAGGGACTAGACCGTTTTTGCAAAAATGCATAGATGAAATCGAAATAAAAATGAAAGAAGAAGCAACGTTAGAAGAGCTTACACAAATGCGACAATATTTGGTTCAAAAAGAATCTTCCAATAATCCTATGATGCTTTTTCATTCGTATATGGATCAAGGACAACCGTGTATTATGTTTGGATTAGAACCTTATTTGGAAGATTGTACACATCAAGAGCTAATCACTACAATAAAAAACATCAAAAAACGCAATTCTATTACAACCGTGTACAATCCAAGTGTGATCATGTACCATGAATTTGGACATTGTCTTGATTTTTTATTAAGTGTAAGTTATGATACAGAAATATTTTGTGCGATGATGCAAAAAGGGATAGATCCAGAAAGATATTGGTATACGGGGAGTGAATTATATGCGGATGCTTTTGCAGAATATTATGCGAATCCTAATGCAGATCCAATTTGTAATAAAGTTGTACAATATACCAACCGACAATATCATCGTCAATTTGTAAGGAAATGATAAAGAAATCCTAAGTGAGATCACTTAGGATTTTATATTACATTGAAATATTATTTTTTTTGATGTGTGGAATTTCTATCTTTTGGTTAGAAAAGTTCCAATTCATTTGATAATCTGGCAATAATTTCGTTTTAATCGGCATCATTCTTGGAATTAAAATGACAGCTTCGAAACGATTCATCATTTTTAATTCTTCTACTGTGATGAGTGGAATAATCATGCCATGTTCTTCTTTATTACCACACATTTTACTAATTTCTTCTAGTGTTTCAATGTTGTTAGATAATAAATAAATTATATTTCGGAATGTCAATTTAATAATTTCGGCATCTTCTTTTCCATACAAGTTAGTAAGAGTTTGTAAGCTTTGAATCACGGCAGTAATTCGAATAGAAAGCCCACGTGCATAACTTGCGATATTATTGAAATCGACGATCGGCATAAGTTTATCAAACTCATCTAAGATAATATCCGTACCATGATTTTTGTTATTGTATAGACGGATTACTTGATAAGCTTGATCTATGAATAGTGGAATAAAGGTACTGCTATATGAACTAGTACCGCTAATCATAAATACCGCTGTCTTTTCTGTGGCAATTGTTTTAAAGTCAAAATCTGTGCATGCCGTCATGTTAGAAAATTGAATTCTTGAAATATATTTTTTCAATTTCTGATTAGTAACAGATAAGATACTTCCTTTTGTTTCAGGTGGTGCTAATAAAGTCCCAACTAAATTCATATAAATTGTAGAAGTATGATCTAAGCTATCCATTAACTCTTTTGCCATGCTGATGTCTGATCCTTTTTTGTTTTCTTGCAACTCACAAGAAAATGTAAAAATTTTACGGAATGTAATATTTTCTTTTTTCTCGTTTTCGAATAAATATAGTACAAGTCCAGTAAAATAATCGATAGATGTATTTATCCAGAATGGATCCCCTTGATAATGAGGTTCTGCAAAGATGTAGTGGGCGATATGTTCTACTAATTCGAGTGCTAGATCTTGTTTACCTGCATGGTATAAGTCGTATGGAAAAGTAAATGGATTCCAACAGTTTCCTCTTTCTAAACGATCTAAATCTAAAATGATTGTTTGATAACCGCGTTCTTTTAATTCTCCAGATACAAGTTCGTATAATTCACCTTTGCAATCATTTACGATAAGTGATTTTCCTGTTTGAATTCCAAGACGGATTTCCGGTAACATACAAGCTTGCGTTTTTCCAGATCCTTGCGAAGCAATGACGAGAGTATGTCCTGTTTCCTCATTGACGTATAGTGTGTTTCCTTCATATCCCATAGGAATACCAGAAACCGTTTTATTTTGTTCTGGAATGACCGGTGTTAGAATCTTTGCTAACTCTTCCTTGTTTGACCATCTTGCATAATGCATATTCCCCCCTCCTTTCTAACCACAGTATAACACCTCTATAAACAAAAAGTTAAACAATAATGAACTTATGATATAATAGTGCTAGGGTGGTTTTTATGTATTCTGATGAACTGGTATGTGATATGTTGAATTACATTCATGATCATTTGTATGAAACGATATCGATGGATGAATTAAGTAGACGATTTTTTTACGATAAAAGTTATCTTATGAGAAAATTTAAAAAAGCGTTAGGAATGACAATTGGTTATTATGTCAATGCGATGCGAATTTATAATAGCTTGTCTTCTTATCAAACGGGGGATTCCGTATTAAAAATTGCGCTATTTCATGGTTTTCACTCTATCGAATATTATAGTGAGGTGTTTCGCTCAATGATGGGAGTGAGTCCTAGAACATATAAAAAGTTTGTTCAATATCGCTATTATGAAAATGAAGATGAATACTATAAAATGACAACAACAGTTGTCCAACTACAGTCTTTAAAGAAATTTGTATCTGATTATCAGAGTCGTAGAAAACCAGTAAAATTACCGGTCAAGAAAATTCGTTTGTAATGATATTATCCTATCTATTTCAGTTGGATAGTGTTATAATGATAGTAAGAATAGAGGTGGAAAAATGCCTTATATAGAATTAAAAGATGTTAAAAAAGAATATCAGATGGGTGAAGTAAAAATCACCGCATTAGCAGGAGTTAATTTTTCTGTGGAAAAAGGAGAGTTAGTCGTCGTGCTAGGGCCATCTGGAGCAGGGAAGACGACAGTGTTAAATATTCTTGGAGGAATGGATACGTGTGATAGTGGACATATTTTAGTAGATGGGAACGATATATCCAAATACTCACGTCGTAAATTAGTAGAATATCGGCGGTTTGATATTGGGTTTGTATTTCAATTTTATAATCTAGTTCAAAATTTAACCGCTTTGGAAAATGTAGAACTTGCAAGTCAAATTTGTAAGAATCCATTAGATCCTGTAAAAGTGATGGATCAAGTTGGTTTGAAGGGAAGGTTAAAAAACTTTCCTGCGCAACTTTCAGGTGGAGAACAGCAGCGAGTTGCCATTGCACGTGCTATTGCGAAGAATCCTAAATTATTATTGTGCGATGAACCGACAGGTGCATTGGACTCTAAAACAGGTAAGAAAATTTTAGAATTGTTACAAAAGACATCTCATGAAATGGGAATGACGACAATCATCATTACGCACAATGCGATGATTGCAGAAATTGCCGATCGAGTCGTCCGTATGAAAAACGGAAAAATTATCGAGGAGACATTGAACGATCATCCATTACCAGTTTCGGAGATTGATTGGTAATGAAATTACTATACAAAGATGCAATTCTAAAAATCAAAGAGTCCTTTGGAAGGTTTTTATCAGTTTTATTAATTGTAGCGTTAGGAGTCGGTTTTTTTGCGGGACTTAGAGAAGCAACTCCTGACATGTTCTATACTTTAGATCATTATTATGACGAACATAATTTAATGGATTTTAAAATTGTGAGTACTGCGGGACTTACTGAGGATGATGTTCGTTCTTTAAAAGAACTTGAACATGTCGAAAAAGTGGTTCCAAGTTATTCTCTCGATGCACTAGAAGAAGGAAATGCAGTAAGAGTACATTCGCTTGAAGATGATATAAATCAAGTGGAACTAATAGATGGTAGAATGCCAAAAGAAAAGAATGAATGTTTAGCTGACAACAAACATTACAAAGTGGGAGATACCATCACATTAGATTCAGAAAATGTGGGAAATCAATTAGAAGAGATAGAATATCGTGTAGTAGGTACAGTAGATTCTGTTTTATATGTAGGAATTGAAAAAGGAATTTCTACGGTTGGAAATGGAAAATTAAATTCGTTTCTATTTGTACCAAAAGAAAACTTTAAAACACCATACTATACGGAAGTATATTTAACTGCGAAAAATACAAAAGAGAAGGAATCTTATTCCAAGGCATACGAGGAAGAGAGAGAATATTTAAATCAAGAACTTTTAGAATTAAAACCGATTCGTGAGACAAAACGATATGAAGAGTTAAAAGAACAAGCAGCAAGTCAGATCCTGCTATTAGAACAGTCAATCGCTTCGCAAAGACAAAAAATAACGGAAATGACACAATATGGTATTCGACCATCCCAAGCAGAAAGAGAGATTTGGAATCAACAAATTCAATTGATGGAAGAACAAGTAACACTAGCAAAACAAGAGCTAGAAACATTGCCGAAACCGGAGTGGTATCTACTAGACAGAACGGATCAAACAGGATATACTGCGCTTCGTGATGATATAAACAAAGTAGATGCGATCGCACAAGTTTTTCCGGTGTTTTTTATACTTGTTGCAGCATTGATGTGCTTTAATACAATGACGCGTATGATCGAAGAAGAGAGGACGCAAATCGGAATTTTATCTTCTCTCGGATACAGTCGTTTAAAAATTATTCACAGTTATATTTTCTATGTCTTAATTGCAACGATTTTAGGAGTTACGATTGGACTATTGGTAGGATATACGACGATTCCAAATATTATTTACAATATTTATCACACGAATTATATTTTGCCTGATTTAATTGTGCAGGTAAAATGGGGACCATTTGCTCTGATCGTTGGAATTACTATTTTACTAATGTGTGTTGTAACGATATTTGCGGTTATGAAAGAATTAAGCGAAAAACCAGCGGTTTTACTTAGACCGAAAGCACCTAAGATGGGAAAGAAGGTATTATTAGAACGCGTTCCAATTTTATGGAAACACTTTACCTTTACATGGAAGGTTACGAGTAGAAATATATTTCGTTATAAAAAACGTGTATTTATGACGATCATTGGTATTTTAGGATGTACAGCATTACTTTTAACTGGTTTTGGTCTTAGAGATGACATCAACAGATTAGGTGACTTACAATATGGAGAATTGATTCACTATGATGCGATTGTTGGTTTAAAAACTCCGGCGACAACGATAGAGCCAGAATTGCACCAAGTATTAGAAACATCGAAAGTAGAAAAGACGATCCCATTATATCAAGAGACTATGAAGTTCTACGCAGGAGAAGAAAATCATGATGTATACATGATGGCGATGCCAAGTGATAGAGATATTTCTGATTTTATTACACTTCGATCACAAGATGATCAAAAGAAGGTAGAACTTAAAGATGATGGCGTCGTTATCACGGAGAAGATGGCACAACTATTGGGAGCGGAAAAAGATGGATTTATTAAGGTTCGCAACAGTCAAAATGAATTATTTGTGCTGCATGTAACAGATATCGTTGAAAATTATACTATGCATTACATTTATATGAATGAAGTATATTACAGAGAAATTTTTGGATCTGATATGGAGTACAATGTCATTATGATAAAGGGCTTAGATGTAAAGGAAGATGCGTTTGCGCAAGATTTGATCAATAGTGGAACGGTTACTTCTGTCAACTTTACAAGTGACAATACAGCGCTTTTCGATCGGATGGTAGATGGCCTCAATCAGATTATATACTTGATTATTATTGCGGCCTCAATGCTTGCATTTGTCGTATTATACAATTTGACTGCGATTAATATCATGGAGAGAATGAGAGAGATTGCAACGTTGAAAGTACTTGGCTTTTACGACAAAGAGGTGTCAAGTTATGTATATCGAGAGACGTTCTTATTGACAGTGCTTGGAAGCTTAATTGGACTTATAGTTGGAATTGCGCTGCACCGATATGTGATGCTAGTTGCGGAGACAGATGATATTATGTTTTTGAAACAGATCGAGCCACTTAGTTATCTTTACGCTTTTGTGATTACGATACTGTTAAGTGCAGTTATTCAAATATTTACGTATTTTAAATTGAAAAAAATCGATATGATCTCATCTTTGAAGTCAGTAGAATAACAGTTGATCATAGAAATAATTTATAGGCATATAATATAGTGTATCTAGCAATAGATATGAGGGAAACTCGTAGTGTTACGGTTTCCTTTTTTTGTTTAAAATTTCCAGTGTAAAGTGATGTGTAAGCACGAGCTGTTCCCTATACTTTGATGACATATTTTGATATAATATTATAAAAGAATAGGAGGAATAGAATGAAGAAAATATTAAACATTGTACTAACGTGTGCTATATTATTTTCATGCTTTATTCCACCTTTTGAATATCGTGAAGTAAAAGCAGCAAACATAAATGTCTACGGTATTGTCAATTTCAAAGCAGGGGGATGCCGAGTAGTAGAATATACTGATGTCAATTCTGGAAAACCAGGTTATTTGGATTCTTGTAGTGCAGCCGATGGAGCTTATCTTGGAACTGATAGTTTAGGAAGATATATTTTTAAGGTTGCCGGAGTTGCTGGAGTTTTAAATAGCAATGACGGAACGACTGTGGAACCATTTTATTTGTCAAATGGACAAGAAAATACGAAATTATATAATTCTTTTTATCGAAAAGAAAAT
>USET01000040.1 GCA_900553765.1 uncultured Mycoplasmatota bacterium | reverse complement strand
AAGTGTTTTCTTTTTTTTATAATCATGTTATACTAATATATAGAATAGTAGAGGTGTGAAGATGAAGAGAAGGGACAAAGGATTTACGTTGATTGAATTAATTGCGGTCATTGTCGTACTTGCCGTACTCACAGTGATTGTAGTACCAATTGTCATTAAACAGATAACATCATCGAAAAGTAATTTGTACTTAAAACAAGTAGATTTAATCGAAAAGGCATCCCAGAGTTGGGGGAATGAAAACGGAAATTTACTTCCGGGAACTGCAGAGGAGTTTGTATACCTCAGCATCGATGATTTAAATGAAGGAGGATATATCGATCGTGACAAAGTAAAAGACCCACGAGATGGATCTCGAATGAACGGTTGCGTCGTTATTTCCTATAGTGAGTTATATCATCAAAATGTATACGAGTATAAGGAAAAGCCATGTAGCGAATTGAATCCAGGAGGACTTCCAACAATTGTTGCAAAAGGAGGAAATCCACAAGGAGTGGAGGTCAATACTACATATGTACTACCTGAAGTGACAGCGACATCAGATGATGGAACACCGTTAAAAGTAGAAGGTCCAATCATCCGAGATAAAAATAACAAAGTTGTTGAAAAAGTTAGTACAGAAAAAATCAGAGATCAGTTTAAACTAACATATCGTGCGATGGATAAAGCGAGTGGAAAAGAAGCGGAAAAAAATATCAATGTAAAAGTTATTGATACAATTGCACCAGTAATCGAGGTGAATGGAAGAAAATCGAGCCATACGATTACACATGAAATTGGACAACCGTTCACTGTTCCGACACCGACGGTTACAGATAATAGTAAATTAGAGTGTAAAAACGATCCAAATAGTAAATGCCATTGGGAAGTAAGTTCGAATGTAAATCCAAAAGTCGTTGGAACGTATAATGTAACGTATACAGCTACAGACGACGGAGAGGATATGTCTGGGCCAAATCCAAATACGACGGTATATATATTGACGGTTAAAGTAGTGGATTTGTCAATTCCGGCAATCAAAGAGATCGTTCCGGATATTACAGAGTGGACAAATAAGGACGTTACGCTTACGATTATTCCAGAGGATAATGACGAAAAATTACAGTATTCATTTGATGACGGAAAGACATGGCAAGACAGTGATAAGAAGACATTTACAAGTAATCAGACAGTCACAGCGAGAGTAAAAGATTCAAGTGGAAATGTGTCTGAATCAAAATCATATACAATTACCAACATTGATAAGATACCACCTACGTGTCAAACGACGGTAAATTACGGTGGACGAACATTGACAACGAATGGATGGATCAATGCAAGTCAGACAAAAGTAACAGCTTCTAATCCGATCGTCGTAACAGGAATTTGTAGTGATCAAGGTGGAAGTCAGTGTGTAGGAAACGTTAGTACAAATGTAACAGGTGAAACGAAAAATAGCGACGTATCGCCAGGTACAGTAAGAGACCATGCAGGAAATACTGCAAAATGTGCAACGAAGAACTTTAAAATTGACCAGTCACATCCTACTTGTACAGTAACTTCTTCAAGTACAGGATGGACGAAGAATAATGTTACACTTACAGGAAAATGTAGTGATAGTATTTCTGGATGTACTGGAAATGCGACAAAAACTTATTCGACAGACACGGATGGAAAGTTCTCTCCGGGAAATGTTAGCGACGTTGCAGGAAATGTAACTGCCTGTGCAGCAACAGGAGAAGTTCACATAGATAAGACAGCACCAGGATGTAATATTAGCATCAATTATGGTGGAAGATCACTTACGACAGCATCCGGGAAAATAGAGGCTGGATGGGTCAACGCTTCTCAGAAGGCTGTAACTGCGTCAGATCCAATTGTCGTAACTGCTGCATGTAGTGACAGTGGAAGTGGATGTGAACAAACAAGCAGTTCACAAAATGTAACTTCTAAAAGTTTTGAGGGAACCAAGTCATTTACGCTAAGAGATAAAGTAGGAAATGAAACAAAATGTACGAGTGGAACGATCAAAGTAGATCAGTATCCACCATATACACCAATACAATCATCTATTAAAAATGGTGCGGGGCAAAACCTTGTCGGATCTGGTTTGATTACGATGAGCCCTTCTTCATTGGATACATCATGGAAGAATAGTAATAAAACATATACCGTCGGTATCGGTCGTTGGACGGCAATGTGTACAGGAGATTACTACGCAGTTGTTTCTTACAAGGATGAGGGACCATCTGGTCGTTTCGACGAGTTTAAATTTACTTCAAGTGTCGGTTGGACTTCTAGCAGCACAGCTGGTTGTAGTAATGTAAGACCGGGGGATCAAATCCCTTCATGGACAGATATTGCCTATGAACCTGATTCTACTTTTGCTGGATCTGCCGGAACGAAGACTTGTAATGGAGTAGCTAAATATATTGGTGCTTCTCAAGGTACGACGTCATATCGTTCACGAGATCGTGCAGGAAATACTTCAGGAACATTGAGTATTACAATTAATTGGTGTACATAGTAAGGAGGGGAGAAAGTGAAAAAAGAACAGAAACAAATTATCTTATATATAGCAGTTCTCCTCGTCTTTATTGCTCTTATCTTTATACTTGCATTTGCATTCCGTGCGAAACCAAAAACGAAAAATGATGTCGATCGAGAAAAGGAAAGAGAGACTGTGTTGGAAATTGCAACTGAAGAGATGGCTAGCTCAGGATATTCTACAGATAACTATCAATTAGAAGTAGAAAGGTATAATAGCGATGGAACATATGATGTTCGTATGTTACAGGATGGAGAGAAAACAAACTTCTATTATACGGTTGATCCGGATACGAAAGAAACGACATTTAATCTAGAGGTGCAATCGAACGCAAATAAGGAGAAAGAAAGGCTGGCTGAGTAGTATGGCAAGGAAGATGTCTAAGAAAAAATACGAAGAAATAAAAAAACAGACGAATCTTTACTTTGCTATCGGCGGAATCTTAATTGTTTGGATCCTAGCACTGACCTTTTCAACGTATCGAGCATTTCAATCAGATGTAGTAAAAGAGAGTATGTATTCAAAAACAGAGCAGCAAATATTAAGTATGGTGGAGAAAAAACACAATCAAACAAAGTGTGAGTATTATATTAAATCGAAGAACAAAGATGGAACTTATACAGTTGCAGTGACGAATTATGACGAAGTTCATATCTTGTGTTATTACGTTGTAAATCCAACGAGTAAGACAATTGCATATTATGAGAATTAAAAAGAGAAACTATGTTACACTTGATGTACATAGTTTCCTTTTGTTTTCGTCTTAAATTGTGTTATACTAATAGTAGGTGAGACTATGAGAGAAAAAAATGGATTTACATTACTAGAGCTAATGGCTGTTATCGTCGTATTAGCATTACTAACATTGATTATTTATCCACCGATCGAAAGTGCTTTGATTAAGTCTAGAAATCAAAGTTATGAAACACAGATCAGTGAAATAGAAGAAGGAGCTAAGAACTGGGCAGCGGATCATGTTACAGAGTTGCCAGATGAAGATAATAGTATCAAAGTGACGATAAAGACATTAGAAGATGGAGGATATATTGCAGAAGATCTGATAGATCCTAGATATAACAAACCATTAGATAAAAACAAAGCAGTGATTATTACAAATGTAGGGAATCAATATCAATATAAATTTGAGGACCGCTCTGAAGAGTAAACAGATAAAAAAGACATATATAGATTTTACGTTCTATATATGTTTTTTCGTGAAAAGATCTTTTTATTCCTTGTAAAAGTTGGTATAATATAATAAGGTGATACTATGAGTAAGACTAAGATTGTTGCGACGGTTGGCCCTTCTAGTTCTGAGAAGGATACATTAAAAGAGATGATTTATAGTGGAATGGATGTAGTTCGTCTCAATATGACACATGCTACACATTCATTCTGTGATGATATTATACGGAAAATCAATGAATTAAATAAAGAGTTAGATACGAATGTAGCAATCATGATGGACTTGCAAGGACCAGACGTTTGTATCAATAAATTAGAAGAAGGGGAAGCTGAATTAGTAGATGGAGAAATCGTGCGCATTTACATGGATGATAGAGTGGGAAACGCGAAAGGATTTTCAACGAACTATCATAAGTTATTACAAGAAGTAAAATATAATACGACGATTAAGATCGATGATGGGAAGATTGAATTAGAAGTTATCGATAAAGAAGAGGATGCTTTAGTTTGTCGCATTATACAAGGCGGGATGATTAGTTCACACAAAACATTAAATGTTATAGATACAATGCTTGATATACCTTTTTTGAGTGAAAAAGATAAAGATGATCTAGCATATGCAAATGACCACAATATCGATTATGTTGCACTTTCGTTTGTGACAAGTGCAGAAGATGTGTTAGAAGTCAATGATATGTTGATTGATTTTGAAAATAACCATATGGGAATTATAGCGAAAGTAGAAGCACAACAGGCTTTAGATGAAATTGATGAAATCATTCGTGTAAGTGATGGGGTCATGATCGCTCGTGGAGATTTAGGAGTGTCAATTCCAATGGAACGTATTCCAGGAATACAAAAATCTATTATTAGCAAGTGTCATATTGCCGGAAAAATTAGTATTGTTGCAACGGAGATGTTATCTTCGATGGAAAATTCTATGAGGCCGACGAGAGCAGAAGTTTCCGATGTCGCAAATGCTGTTTTGGATGGCGTTGATGCAGTGATGTTATCTGGAGAAACGACGATTGGCATTTATCCAGTAGAGACTTTAGGAATGATGGAAAAAATTATCGTATCTGCCGAAGAAGATATTAGTTATTATGATCTACTCGACAAAGCGATGAGAACAGAAAAGCAGGATATTACAGGATCGATTGCCTATAGTGTGACAGAATGTGCAAATAGATTAAAATGTAAAGCTATTTTGGCTCCGACGATGAGTGGATATACTGCTAGAAAAATGAGTCGTTTTCGACCAAGTTGTCCAATTATAGCCATGAGCCCAGATCGAGACACAGTGAAATCACTCGCTTTATATTTCGGAGTACAACCTGTATATATCAAGGACTTTAATAATTTTGATAAATTGATGGATATTTCTGTAAAGACGGCGAGACAATATGTCGACATGAACCCGGGGGATCGTATCATTATTACGGGTGGATATCCATTCCATCAAGTAAAACATACAAATTTTATGAAAATAGAACAAATTGAATCGTAAAAAGAAAAAGGGGGGATAATATGTACCAATTGGGAGAACAGTTTCAATTACAACAAGCAGATGGAATTGCAAACAATAAAGCTGTTTTAAAGGGAACAAAATACCGTATTACTGTATTATCCGATATTTTAGTACGTTTGGAGTATAGTGAAAATGGTACATTTGAAGATAGACCAACAACATTTGCATGGAAACGTAATTTTCCATCGCCACAATATCAAGTAAAAGAATCGAGTACACATTTAGAAATTACAACGTCACACTTTAAATTAACTTATAAAAAGGAAGCACCATTTTTAGGAAGTGCAATGAATCCTACGTCTAATTTAAAAATTGAATTAGTTGGAACGGATAGAACTTGGTATTTCCATCATCCAGAAGTTCGTAATTTTGGTGCACCAGGAATGGGATTTGATTTAGAAACAAGTAAAAATAAATTTCGCAAAGGACTATTTTCACCAGATGGATTTGCTTCAGTAGATGACTCAAATAGTTTAGCAATCGATGCAGGGGGAGATTTGGTAGCGAGAAATCCTGAAACAGATCTCTATGTGTTTTTATACCACAATGATTTTGCGACTTGTTTGAAAGATTATTATCAATTAACAGGATCACCAGCACTCCTTCCAAGATATGCATTCGGAAACTGGTGGAGTCGTAATATCACTTATAACGATAAATCGTTAAAAGAATTGGTAGATACGTTTCGTGAAAAAGAGATTCCTCTTTCTGTATTAGTCTTAAATGAAGATTGGCACTTGAAAAAAGAAATTAAGAAAAAAGAGATTCATAGTGGGTTTACATTTAATAAGAATTTATTTGCAGCTCCATATAATATGATTCAATATTTACATTCAAAAGGAATCCGCTTGGGATTAAATGTCAATCCAGAACAAGGAATATTTGATACGGAAGAATACTATCAAAAAGCTCTTACTTATTTGCCAGCCGATGAACATGGTGTTATCCCATTTGATGTTTACAATCCAAAGTTTATCGATGTCTATCTGAAATTATTTGTCCATCCGCTCGATGCCCTTGGGGTTGACTTTTACTGGATTGATTATCAGAATAAGGAAGCATGGAATAAACTGTGGGTATTAGATCACTATCATTTTAACGATATGAAGAGAGATTACAAACGTCGTCCGATGATCTTAACGAGAAACCCACTTGTAGCAGCACATCGTTATCCTGTCTTATATTCTGGACAAACGATTGTAAGTTGGGAGACGTTAAAACAAATTCCGTTTTATAACTCTAGTGCTACCAATATAGGAGTGAACTATTGGAGTCATGATATCGGAGGATTCCACAAGGGAATTGAAGATAATGAGCTATATACGCGATTTGTACAGTTAGGAGCATTTAGTCCTATCTTGAAATTCGGAAGTGAAAAAGGAAAATATTATAAGAGAGAACCATGGAAATGGAGTGTTAAGACTTACGAAATTGTAAAAGATTACTTAGAGCTAAGACACCGTATGATTCCATATCTATACGCAGAAGGATATAAATATCACAAATATGGAATGCCATTATTGCAACCGATTTTTTATAAATACCCAGAAATGTATGACGACAACAACTATAGGAATGAATACTATTTAGGAACGGAATTATTTGTCTGTCCTATCATTTCTAAAAAAGACTACGATATGAATCGAGTTATACATAAATTCTATATGCCAGATGGAATTTGGTACGATTTCTTCACTGGTAAAAAATTTCCTGGAGGAAAAAATTACGTATCGTTCTTTAAAGATCAAGATTATCCAGTTTTTGCAAAAACCGGAGCAATCATTCCATTTGGAAATCAGGATGATCTAAATGATACAACGCCACCAAAGAATATGGAAATTCACATTTTCCCTGGAAAAGATAATCAGTACAATTTATATGAAGACGATGGAGTGAGTGATTTATATCGTAAAGGATATTATTTACTAACATCGATTGAGTATAATTATCTACCAAATAATTATACAGTTATTATTAGATCTGTCGAAGGGAAAAGTGGAATTATTCCAGAACGGCGAAATTATAAAATTCGATTCCGTAACACAAAACAGGCAAATGATGTTATCGTATATTTCAATGATCAGAAAATTCAATACAGTGCTTATGTAGAGGGGCCTGACTTCATTGTTGAAGTTGAAAATATTCCAACGATCGGTCAGCTTACTTTCAACTGCAAAGGAAACGATATCGAGATCGATGCGGTACGATTGATCAACGAAGATATCGCAGAGATTATTAGCGATCTTCAGATCGAAACAGATATGAAGGAAAGAATTGATGCGATCTTATTTGGAGATCTACCAATTAAGAAAAAGAGAATTGCAGTTAGAAAGTTAGGAAAGCATGGATTAGAAAAACGACACATCAAATTATTCTTGAAATTATTAGAATATGTAAGTGAAGTTTAGAAAAATGTAGTAGACACTGATTACTTAAGTAGTTGGTGTCTATTTACTTTTAATAGGAGGAGAGTAGGATGAACATTATTTTTTTAGATGTCGATGGTGTTTTGAATTCCATTGATCATGCGAAAAAAGTGTACGAAGAGACGCTGAGAGCACATTCTGGGTACGAGTATCCATTTGATCCAGAATGCTTAGAACGATTACAGAGACTAGTTGAAAAAACGGATGCTAGGATTGTAATTACATCGACTTGGAGAAAAACAGAAGAAGGAAAAAGAGTATTACAAAATATTTTAGAACAATATGATCTTGCGAATCGAATCATTGGCTATACTCCAATTTTAAATACGAAAAGAGGAGAGGAAATCAAATCATTTTTAGAAACACTCAACGTAGAAGCTTCCTATATTATTTTGGATAACGATGATGACATGGAAGAATTAACACCATATCTTATTTTAACAAATATGAAAACTGGATTAACAGAAGAAAAAATGACGGAAGGAATGCAAAAGTTAAAGAAGTTTTCTAAGCTGTAAGAATTGACAATGAATTTATCATGAAATAAAATACATGAGGGAGGAAAAAATGAAATCAAAAAAATTATTAGCAGTTGCTGTAGCCTTATCGACAACTATGATGGGATGTCAGGCAGAAAGCAACAAAGAAGAAACCGTAGATCAGCAAGAAAGTTCATCCTTTGTAATAGAAGGTGGAGTAGCACAAGAAGGAGAAACCAAACGATTTGATGTTGGAAAGCATATGTTTTTTATTCGCTACGCTCCAGTAGACAGTTATAAAGATGTAGGTGGGTCTATAGAAATTCCTGAAGGGTATGAAGTATTTGATGTAGAAAATGTAGCAGAATTTAAAGGGATGACGGTTGCGTACGATGTATGGTATCAAAATACAGTTCCAGTAGAAGTGACGGCTGTTTATAATGAATCTATTCAAGGATACGATTATTCACAGTTTGGAACGCCAATCGAATTAGAAAAACAGAAAGTATATCAAAAATCGTAAGAAGCTTTTTCATAAAGGGTTGAAACTTACATAAATCTATATTATAATAATACTAGTTTTCAAAAACGAGGAAGAAGAGTAGTAGTTAAATTGGAATGCGTAGAGATGATGTGGCTGGTGAAAACATCACATATCCATTTGATGAACTCGCTTTGGAGTTGCCGTAAGGCCGTTTGAACGCGTTAAGTGAAAGAGATCATAAAGTATTATGGAATTAAGGTGGTACCGTGCTTTTAGCGCCCTTAAACATGATACTTTTTTATTTTAGGAGGGTTTATGGAAGAAGTCATTATATTTATTTTATTCTTTCTACTTGTATATGGCATGTATTATCTATTTGTGATATCTCGTAAGAAGAAGTTAAAACAGTACTATCAAAGTACAGAAGTACGCTATTTAGAGATGCGTTATCACATCGATTTAAAAGATGTTCCGATTCAGAAATTAGCGCGAACACTTGCATTTGCGAATGCATTTATCATCAGTTTAACTGCTTGGATTGCAAGTTTACTTCCAAATTTGATTTTACAACTTGTCGTAGGGTTTATCTTGTTGATTTTATTTATCTTAATAGGATATCATTTTGTTGGAAAATATTATCAGAAAAAGTTAGGAACGAAGAAATAGGAGGATGAGAAAGATGTATGATTTTAAAAAGATAGAACAAAAATGGCAAACGTATTGGAAAGAACATAATACGTTTGAAGCGAAAAATGGAAGCGAA